>CANPYT010000012.1 GCA_947588705.1 uncultured Acetatifactor sp.
TTGTACCCGGAGGAGATACAGGCGAAGATGTGGCCGCTTCCGGTTTCCGACTTGTTTTTTGTAGGCCGGGCGACTACGACAAAACTGCTGAGTTTGGGGATCAGAACCATTGGGGAACTTGCTGCAGCTGATCCAGAGTGGCTGAAAAGACTTCTGAAAAAGCACGGGGAAGTAGTATGGGGGTTTGCCAATGGCATTGACCTTTCTCCTGTATTGGAACAGCCGCCTGCCAATAAAGGATATGGCAACTCTACCACGACACCCTATGATGTGATAGATGTGGAAACAGCGGACCGGGTACTGCTGGGACTGGCAGAGACCGTGGGAAATCGGCTGCGATGTGACGGAGTGCAGATTGAAGTGGTGTCCGTAAGCATCCGGTACTCGGATCTGTCCTATGTGTCTCATCAAAGAGTATTGGAAACAGCTACCAATATTACATGGGAGATCTATCAGGCGGCGAGTGAACTGTTCCGGGAACTGTGGAGCGGGGATCCGGTCAGACATCTTGGCATCCACACCGGGAGGGTGCAGCATGACGGCTTTTTCAGGCAGACATCCTTGTTTGAAAAGGCAGATTATGAGAAACTTGAAAAAGCTGACCGGATGGTAGATGCGTTACGGAAGCGGTATGGTATGGACTGTGTTATGCGGGCGACATTTTTACAGCAACCGATAGACCACATGAGCGGCGGCATTTCAAGGGAAAAAAGGAGCGTTGACTACAGTAAAATTCGGATAGATTGAGAGAAGGTGGGGTTATGGCATTTGGCATAGGGATCAATTCACAACAAGCTGATGCAGGACAGATCAAAGGCAGACAGCGGGAGATCGCCTGTCAATGCTGGTTTACAAGCACGGGAAAGATTACACCGATCATGCTGAAGATACGCGATGAGGACGGTGAGATCAGGACGGTACATCGCATACAGGTGTTATCCCAGGAAGAAAAAATGTATGCCGGCATACCGTCTTTGGAGTTTGACTGCGTGATAACGGTTCTGGAGCAGGAAATCCGTGTGAAACTGGTCTACTATAAGGAAGAAAACCGCTGGGTGCTTGTCTATCGTTGACAGGCATTGGGAACAGTATCATTCCAGACGATGTTCCTAGTTCCAGTCAGACTCCAGCGGAGACTCTTGATAAAAATTGTGATTACGAATGTAAGTTTCAAAATAAAAAACATTTATGAAATGCAATAAAAAGTCTAATTTACCCGATTAGACTTTTTTTGTGTCGCAATCTGCGATGTTTCATCGCATTATGACAACATTTCGGTAAAATTAAGACGCAAAAATCTGGTATAATCTTTTTGTCAACAAATAACAAGGGGGTTTGGCAAAATTGTTTATCAAAAGCTGTTCCCCACCGTCGGAAGGGAACGGTTTTTGCAAAAAAAGCGAAAAAAGAAAAAGGGAATTTATCTCAATAGCAGCACCGTAGCCAATAAAAAGGCTACGGTGCTTTTCTTTTCGACAAAATATTGTTTGATATTCCGTAAAACTACAGGATTTATGAGGAAAATACCCATCATAGGTCATACAGTTTTGCTTTTTAGGGTATTCGCTTGTCAAACTTTATCGTTAAAAAAGGCGGTACTCACAGGATGCAGAGATCCGCCCTCCGAGAAACTGTAACTATTTCAATTTCAAATTCGGAGGGCAGAAATGGCAGAGAAAGAATATTTCTTATACATAGAAGGAAAGCGGATTGAGGTTACAGAAGAGGTCTATCGGGAGTATTACCGGGGAGAGCGCAGGGAACGTTATTTTATGGAAGACCTGAAACATGGACGGACAGTTACCGACCCAGAGACAAAGGAAAGCCGGTATGTGCCTGGACGTGAGGAGTCCCTGGAGCGGCTGATGGAGAGCGGCGTACAGTTTGCCCAAACGGGCGAGGACATGGAGGAACAGACGGTGACTTCCCTGTTGCTGGAGTGTGCCATGGAGTTGCTGACACCTGTGGAACGGGAGTTGGTGGAGGAACTTTACTTTTTGGAGAGGACGGAGCGGGAGGCCGGGAAACGGCTGGGCCTTGCCAAGACCACCTTGAGACGAAGACACAGGGAAGTATTGGACAAGCTGCGGAATCTTTTGGGGAGGTGCCCGAAAGATTTTTGAAATCATTTTGAGTTTTTTCAAAAAAAGCGGACCAAAACCATGCTGCCAGCGGGTAATAAGTAAGGGGATTATGGATCCCTTTTAGAAATCGTGCAAAAACGGCAGGATGTATGGGCTGTGAAAGACGGTTTTGAAGGTTCCTTGACAAATAACAGGGGGTGCCTTGTTCATAGTCAATATCCGGGTTTCTCCCACCGTGCGGGGCTGTGAGGCAAGCGGCCCAGGCATGGACGCGATGACTGCCTGCGGGTTCGGGCGGGAAGGGCGACGTTTTGTATCTGCGCTGCCATTTTCCCGTGCCGTCCCGTCAATAAGATGACATCAAAGGTACGAGCGGTAATCCAAAGGGCCTGTGACCGGCGCTGGCTGCGCCGGGACCGCCATGAGCCGCCGGTTGAGAGAACCATAATTCCCGTTCCCCAGGGTAAAAGGGGGATGCTGTGGGCATGGCATGGGCGGCTTAGTCAACCGCTGTCACCTGCTGGTGGTATCAATGGCGTCTGTGCCGCAGACGGCCCGGATATTCCTTGTGCCGAGGGGTGAGAAGCAGGGCGGTCATGCTGCCTGAGAATACGGCACAGTTTTGATAATGATTGGTTTTGTTGCCCGGATTGGATATAGCCGGGCATCTAGGGGATAGAAGGGTATCCGCCGAAGATGCGGCGGGTGCCCGGAAAACCCTGTGTACTGAGGAAAGGCTATAAAACGGGGATGGTTTGCGGCGGCAGATATCCTGTTCCGTACAAAAGGGAAAAAAGGACATTCTGACAAGCTGTTATTACATAGAATGGAAACAAGCACAGGAGGAGGTGCGTTGCGAAAGTGACCCAGGACATTGATCTGGCACAGATGAAAAACGTGGATATCCGCACGGTTGACAGGCAAGCCCTTGTGGATATCACGGAGGTACAGATTGATGGGAAAATGCCGCAAAAACAGCGGTTTGACAGCTTCTTACGCCAGATAAAGAACCCGTATTGCTACCGCTGCGGAAACGTAGTGGTAAAGATAAGTTTTTCGGACACAGATGCCACACTGGAGGACCGTCTGGAGCAATACCTGAAATCATTGTCTTAAGGCATGACAGGCGCTTCCCGGAGAGTTTATGGGTATTATGTGTTGTCAAGACGGAAGAGGAGACAACTTTCACGGCAGACACTTGACTGTATTGCTTTAAAGTGCTATAGTCTAACCAATAAGCATACCGGTGGATCCTTGTGAAAAGTTTTGACGGGAAATTTTTTACATGGGAGGTCCACTATGAATGATTCAACTGAAAAAAGGATATACCGTGCTGCGATTTATGTCCGGCTGTCCAAAGAGGACGGCGACAAGGAGGAAAGCGACAGTATCGTAAACCAGAAGGAGCTGGTTAGGGGTTTTCTGGCTGATAAGCCCGACATTACCATTTGCGCAGAGTATGTGGATGACGGGTACAGCGGGGCTGACTTCGACCGCCCGGATTTCAAACGTATGGTCCGGGAGATTGAGGCCGGGCGGATCGACTGTGTGATCGTCAAGGACCTGTCCCGGTTCGGAAGGAATTTCGTGGAGACAGGCCGTTACATCGACCAGATATTTCCGGCCATCGGCATCCGCTTTATTGCCATCAATGACCATTATGACAGTATAAACGGGCGTAATTCTTCGGATAAGATACTGATCCCTTTCAAGAACCTGATCAATGATGCCTACTGCCGCGATATATCCATCAAGATCAGGAGCCAGCTTGAAATCAAACGCAAAAAGGGGGATTTCATTGGCTCCTTTGCTGTTTATGGCTACAGGAAAGACCCCAAAGACCGCCATAGACTGGTTGTAGACGATTATGCAGCCGATGTGGTGCGGGACATTTTCCGATGGAAACTGGAGGGCGCCAGCCAGCAGCGGATAGCTGACCGCCTGAATGACCGGGGGGAACTTTCCCCTGCGGAATACAAGCGCTCCTGTGGACTGCAGTACAAGTCCGGTTTCCAGGTAAACTCCAGGACCGGATGGTCAGCGGCCACGGTGAACCGGATCCTCCGGAACGAAACCTATATCGGCACATTGGTCCAGGGGAAACGCACCACGCCGAACCATAAGGTAAAGAGGACTGTAAAAAGGCCCAGCGGGGAATGGAGCAGGGTGGAGAACAGCCATCCTGCGATCATCGAAAGGGAGGACTTTCTGGCAGTGGAAAGAATGTTGCTGCAGGATACCCGTGTTGCCCCTGGGGAAGAAGAGGCTTACCTGTTGTCAGGACTGGTTTTCTGTGGTGACTGCGGGCAGAACATGGTACGCAACAATGTGCGTAAGAAAGGGAGAACCTATGTCTATTACATGTGCGGTAATAACCGTACAAACAAGGTATGCACCAGCCACCGGATAAACGGCGCTGTCCTGGAAAAGACAGTATTCCTTTCCCTGAAACAGCACATTGAAAACATAGCTGACATGGGGCGTATCCTCGACTGCATAGAAACGCTGCCGCTCTGCCGGAATGAAGTAAGGAAGGCGGATGCCCAGCTTGTGAAGAAGCAGGAGGAGATAAGGAGGTATCACAGGCTGAAGGTTTCCCTTTATGAGTCCCTTGAAGATGGCCTGATCAACAAGGCGGAGTATCTGGAACTGAAAGCGGTATATGATGCCAGGCTGCAAGAGGCACAGGCTGCTGAGGGAAGGGCCAGGGAAGAAATGGAGGGGCTGCTCCAGAACCGTTCCTCCAATGTCCGCTGGATAGAACAGTTTAAGAAGTACCGGAATCTGCCGGAGCTGACACGGCATATTGCCGTCATGCTGATAGAACGGATAGAAGTCTATGAGGACTGCCGTGTCGAGATACGGTTTCAGTATCAGGACAGTTATGAGCGGGCACTGGCACTGATTGAAAATGTGAACCGGCTCGCTGCGCCGGCGGAAGCCCTTTTCGGAAAGGAGGCGATGTGATATGGCAAGAACCAGCAGAAAAGCGGCTGCCAGGGAGACTGCCACATCTGCGCCCCTGCCTGAACGGATCTACAATGCGGCGGTCTATGTCCGCCTGTCCGTGGAGGGTGAGGACCGGGAAAAGAACCAGGAATCCATCGCCATGCAGCAGTATATGCTTGAAAAGTATGTGGAGGCCCAGCCGGATATGCGGCTGATAGGAATCTTCCGTGATAATGGTGAAACGGGTACAAATTTTGACCGTCCCGGATTTGAGCAGATGATGGATGGGGTGCGGAACAGGAAAGTAGACTGCATTGTTGTCAAGGATCTGTCACGGTTCGGGCGCAATTATGTGGAGACCGGTTATTATCTGGAAAAGATATTCCCATACATGGGTGTCCGGTTCGTGGCCGTGAATGATGGATATGACACGTCGAAGGACGGAAATGATGAGATGCTCCTATCCCTGAAAAACCTTGTCAATGACCTATATGCCAAGGATATATCCCAGAAGATCAATTCCACCTTTGCGACAATGCGTAAAAATGGTGAACTTACCTCGGGGCTGCCGCCTTTTGGATATCAGAGATCCCCGGAAAATAAGCATAGGCTGGCAATAGACCCTGAGACGGCCCCCATCGTGCGGGAGATCTTCCAATGGAGGCTGGAGGGGCTGGGGATGGCACAGATAGCCCGCCGCCTCAATGAACTGAAGGGGTATAAGAGGCAGCAACCCTCCGCTGGCGTGATCTGGCGCGATGACAGTGTACGGTTCCTGATACAGAACCCGGTGTACGCCGGGCATATGGCACAGGGGAAGATGAGGCAGTCCCTAAGCGCCGGGATGCCCGTAAAAAGGCTGCCCCGTGAGGAATGGACCGTGGTGGAGCATACCCATGAGGCCATTATTGACCAGGAAACCTTTGACAAAGTGCAGGAGATCAATGAGCAGCACCGTCAGACAAGCCTTGCCATCCGCGGGAAATATGCTACGACGGAAAATATTTTTAAGGGGCTCCTGGTCTGTGCAGACTGCGGCAGAAAGATGATACGCCACAAAAGCGTGTCCCCCAGGGGCATAGCCAGATATGTATTTATCTGCCGTGTCTATGCGCAGAACCTGGACGGACAGGGATGCACGATCAAAAGCATTGGGGAGCCTGAACTGACGGAATGTGTGCTCCAGGCCCTGCGGGTGCAGGTAGACCTTGCGGTGGAACTGGAGAGGCTGCTTCGGCAGTTCCAGGCGCAGCCGGAATTCCATACACGGCGCAGGCAGCTGGCAGACAGTATCGGCCAGGTACAACAGAGGATCAAGCGAAACACTGTCCTGCGGAGTTCCCTGTTTGAATCATACAGCGACCATATCCTGACAGAAGCAGAATATCTGCCCATGAAAGCGCAGTATGAGAAGGAAGCGGAGGAACTGAAAGGGGAGCTGGCCGGGCTTCAGGAAGAAGAACGGCTTAACTCCCATACCATTTCGCCGCAGAATGAATGGATTACGGCGCTTAAGAAATACCAGGGGGAAAAGGCCGTTACGCGGGAAATGGCGTTGGAACTGATAAAATGCATTCGGATATCCGGATATAATGAGATAGAGATTGTCTGGAATTTTCAGGATGAATTTGCCCGCCTGTTCCATCAGTCAGGGAAGGAGGCGGGATGATGGAGACACTTGCCCTTTATATGCGTATTTCCAGTGAGGATTCCAATGCTGACATAGAAAGCGGCAGTATTGGAAACCAGAGGGATCTGCTCTATCACTTCTTAAGAAACCGGCGTGAGTTTGACGGCTGGAACGTACTTGAGTTCTGTGACGATGGCTATAGTGGAACCAGCTTTGACCGTCCAGGCATCCAGAAGCTGCTTTCACTGGCGGGCAACACGGTCAAGTGCATCATCGTAAAGGACTTCTCACGGTTTGGCCGGAACCTGATCGAGGTGGGTGATTATCTTGACCAGATATTTCCGTTCCTGGGTGTGCGCTTTATTGCCGTCAACGAAGGTTATGACAGCATACAGAGCCTGGGCAGTTCGGTCAGCCTGGATGTATCCCTGAAAGCGCTGGTCTACGAGATGTACAGCAGGGATATTTCCGAAAAGATCCGGTGTGTCAAGCAGGCTAAACTACGCAGGGGGGAATACCTCGGCACTATCGCCTTTTACGGATATAAGCTGTCGCCTGCGGAAAAAAACAAGCTGGTGGTAGACAGGCCGGCAGCGGAGGTAGTGCGGCGGATCTTCAGCAGGGCTGCTGAGGGCATTTCCATGACAGATATAGCGGTGGAACTCAACCATGACGGTGTGCTGTCTCCTTTTATGTACCGTAAGGCAAACAACATGGAAGTCCGATGCGCCTGGAGGGTGGTGAATGATAACAACTGCTGGACCCGGGAAAATGTGAAACGCATCCTTTCCGATGAACGGTACACAGGATGCCTGATCAGCAATACACGGGTAAGAGTGGATGTTACCACGAAAAAGACCAAGCCTGTTCCCAAAGAGGACTGGATCATGGTGGAGAATACGCAGGAAGCTATTGTATCTAAGGAAGTCTTTGAACAGGCGCAGGCGGTCATGCGGCATTGCAGACATAGGAAAAAGCCTGGTAAACCTGCCCATATGTTCCATGGGCTTGTCAAATGTGTGCATTGTGGCAAGACATTGTTAAGGGGGATCTGCAGGCAGCGGCCTTATTATTACTGCGCTACCAGAAGGAGTCTGCCGGACTCTCCCTGTGCGGATGTCCGGCTGGAAGAACAGGACCTGGAGAAAGCCCTTCTTTTGGCCATAAGGACACAGGTGCAGCTTATGCACCATTCCGCCGGCACAGAACGGAAAGTCTTGACAGCAGAAAGCCTGAAGGAAGATCTGCGTGAGTGCCAGGATGCAGTCAGCAGAAATAAAACCGCGCAGACAGTTGCTTTTGAAGATTACGCCGAGGGGCGCATCAGCAGACAGGAGTATCTTTCCCGCAAGAAAGAGGCGGCCAGGCAGCAGGAAGAAGCAGCTGCACAGTACGCAGAACTAGCCGGCCGGATGGCGGCTCTGCGGAGCGAAACCTGTACCACAAGTGACTTAGGACGTTATGCCTTTGTGGAGGAATTGACAAGGGAGATGCTGGAGGTACTTGTCAGGGAAATACGGGTCAGTGGTAGGGACGGCATAGAGATCGTCTGGAATTTTAAAATTGATTAGAAAAAAGTTATGTCTAACTTGACACAAGCAGACAATCATATGATTGCAACGGTGCCGGAGGTTATTGATACCGTGCGGAGACTATCGAAAGAGAGCGGGCTTTCGATGGCTGCAATCGACAATATCGTCTGGAGTTTCTGCTCCGAGCAAGTACGGGGAAATCTGCGGTGCATCTCCGAAATGCGGGGAATGCCCAGTGAGGGAACACTGCCATAAAAATAAGCAGCCGGGGAGAAAAGGCGAATGAACACTCTGTGCCGGCACTTGCCTTAGTTTCCGCTGCAGCGCCTTTCAAGGCGATACGGCTTTTGGAACGGCTATTCTTTACCGCCATCCGCCAGGTGCTTTCGGCTGGGGAGGCTTGGAACCCCTGCGGCTTATGCAAAAACCAATATGCCACAAAAACAGCGGGGTATGCGGAAAGCCTTATTCGCCTGATACGGGGCCATATGTGTTAAATTCAACATCCCTGTATTCGTCCCTCACCCGGAAGCCTTCTGACAGGTCATTCCCTCTGAGTTCTATTGAATCTAAACGATATTCCGACGGGGTGCTCGGGAAACAATGATATCCGATCCTGTCACCCTCCGTTGGAACATATATGGTCAGCCCTTCCCAAGCAACCTCCTTGTACGGCATGTAATAATAATCCTGTGGTTTTATCAAGGACATATCTACCCATTTGCAGTCAAAGCGGATAAGGAAAAACAGGCAGATCCCGATCACCCCATAAGCCGTTATACAGGATGCCGCCCGGGTCTCTGGCCGGAAAACGCCGCATAACCACAGGCAGATAGCCGGAAGCAGCAACAGATATGCCCCCCCGTATCGTGTCAGAGGGGCTGAGAAAAACCACAGAAGCAGCTGTATTGCGCTTGTTGCCGCCAAAACACATATGATCCAGTCGATCTTCCTTTTTTTCCATTGGGAGAACAGGCGGACGATCAGAGCAATAATGCAGAGGATATTGATGACAAACAGGATCTTATACCATATGTTGAGCGTTAGGTACCAGACCGGAAACCACTGCTTAAAACCTGCATTGTAAAGCTCTATGCTTTTCATTCCTCTTCCCCATGCCATAATTTCCCTTTTATCAAAATCTACAAGGGAGGCAGGCATCTTCCAATCGACTTGAAACAGGTCGATGGCAGAATAAGGATAAAGCAAATATCCTGAAATGATCACATTTCTGGCTAAAAACGGAAGGAGCACGGCTATGCCTGCAGCCAGAAGCTTAAAAATATCCCGGAAACGTTTCTCTTTCAAAAGCATCACGGCCGGATATACCGCAAGTAATATCATGCCGCCGGACGATAACTTTATTGTGACAGCCCATACCACAAAGATACACAATTCCCCATACTTCATGATTTCCTGCTCTTTTTTCTCGCGCAATTCCGCCCATTTTGCCGCAATATATAGCACAAGGCCCTGGGTCATAACATCGGATCCCGGCGCGGACAACGCCCGCAGGACCTCATCTCCCATAAAATAGATCATGAAAGCCAGCTTTAAGAAGTCAGATATCTTAAGTGTTTCTTTCTTCCAAACAGATAAGGTGCTTATGGAATAGACGATGAAAATAGCGGCCACCAGGCAATTCAAAGAGTGTAAAGACCGATTCAGGGTAAAACGCCAGCTGAATAATGCCTGCAGGCAGAAAAAGGCACTGTTATATGCAAATCGGTTATGCAGATTTCCCAGCCCTTTTACAACGCCGTATTCTTCTATCCAACGGATTGCCTGGGCATGATACAAGTAGGTGTCATACAGAGATGTACTCCCTGAGCTTACCCAGAGAAGTATTCCCCCAACGGATACGGCAATTATGAAATATCTGCAAAAGCGCCTGCTGCCAACACAGCCGGCCATATAACCTGCCAGGGGCTTACGCAGCATTATCATCAGTGCAAGCGCCAATATGCCTAATAAAACATTGGCCCATCCCCCAACCTTCCCAAAACAGCTGAACATCTGGGCATACACAGTGGCCGCGCATAATCCCCGCATGAGCAGCATGTCCAAACTGCCGCCAATATGTTCTTTGCCATATAAAATTCTTGTGGCGCCCAAGCCCAAAATAAAGCATGTTCCCAATATCCATATCCAGTTTATCATATTCACAAGCATGATCTCGCCCTCATTTCGATTTCTGTCATGTCTCCCCATGTAAATCCTTATCGATAACTGGCAGACAACCTTTGTCATAGTATATCGAGAGTTTATAAGAATTGTCAAGGGTCAAGGGAAGTCTGGCCCAGCGAATGGCGCAGGCTGGACTGTTGCTTTTTCATAGTGATGAGGAAATAAAAAGAAAAGTATTTTCACGGAAGAACTTATATGTTAAAATAAATATTGTATTTTAGCACGACAATTTGATCAATCAGGAGGAGTATCGGTATGGGACAGAAGAATTCTGAAGAAGAGAAGGTGGTATTGCTGCATTCGCTGCGTCTGCGCCTGGTAGCGCTTGCGCTTGTATCGGTTCTGATAACAGTAGCGGTTATCGCGGCGATCCTGCTGCCGAGCAGCAGGGATATCATAATCTCGGCGGCAAAAAATAATATGGTCTCCCTGGCCCGGTCTTACGGGGAACGGCTGAATGAACAGATCGCCGACGGAGATATGGGGCAGGGCGGATATGAGGGGGCTGCTGCTGTCCTGAAAGGCGTTGGGGTGGAAGGGCTGTCTTCTTCTTATGCGTATCTTGTGGCGCCCGACGGTACTGTGGTATACCATCCCACAGAGTCCAAGGCAGGGAAGATGGCGGAAAGCGCGGTAATCTCCGGGGTGATCCGGCAGGTAAACCAGGGGAATCCGCCGAAAGGGGCCGATTCTTCCTCATACGATCTCAACGGTGTTGAGAAATATGAAGCCTATATGCTCCTGGATGACAACAGTATACTTGTGGTGTCTGCGGACAAGACGGAGGTGCTGGGAACTTTCAGGAACCTGGAGCTCAGGATGCTGGTTGGCGTGATCGTTGTTGTGGCGCTGCTGGTGGTTCTGATATTCGCTTTGGTGGGTGTCCTGCTGCGTCCTCTGGATACGCTGACGGAAATCATCAACGATACCGCAAACTTTGACTTCCATCACAATCCTGCCAGCCCGAAGGTCTGCGCCCGCAAGGATGAGATCGGCCTGATCGGCCGCGCTATCAGGAAAATGAGGAAGAATCTGCGGGCGATCATCAATGATATTGAGACGGTCAACCGTCAGATCACGGATAATGTAAAAGAGCTGAGCAATATTTCGGAAGCCATCAATGTCCAGTGCGTGGATAACAGCGCCACCACTCAGGAGCTGGCGGCTGGCATGGAGGAGACTTCCGCGGCTACAGAGACGATAGCGACCAATATCAACCATGTCCGCAACGATGCGGATGATATCCGGTCCATGTCCGACGAGGGCCGCCAGACGGCTGAGGAAGTGAGGCAGCGGGCGGAAGAGCTGAAGACCACCACCCATAACGCCGCGGAGAAGACCACGAAGCTGTATGAGTCTGTAAGGGAGCGGACGGAGAAAGCAATCGAGGATTCCAAGGCCATCGACAAGATCAACGAGCTGGCGGATGCGATCATGGCGATCTCTTCCCAGACGAGCCTGCTGGCGCTGAACGCTTCCATCGAAGCCGCCCGCGCGGGCGAGGCCGGCAGAGGGTTTGCGGTAGTCGCGACGGAAGTGGGAAATCTGGCGAACCAGACCTCTGAGACGGTGAACAGCATCAATCAGATCGTGGAAGAAGTGAACGTGGCGGTGGGCAATATGACTGCGGCGCTGACAGATACGGTAGACTTTCTGGAAAAGGTAGTCCTGAAGGACTATGACAGCTTCTCCGCGGTGGGGCAGCAGTATGACAATGATGCGGAGGTATTCCAGAAGAGCATGAGCAGTATCCGGGAGGCGGTCAATTCCCTCACCGGCACTATCGGCGAGGTGGTGGAGAAGGTGTCTGCCATCAACGCTACGGTAAATGAGGCTGCGGGCGGTGTGTCCAATATTGCCGATAAGACCTCTGATATCGTGAGCCAGACCATCCAAAACGGCAATCTGGTAGATGACTGCCTGAATACGGTAAAGAAGCTGCAGGACATTTCCGGGATGTTTAAGCTGGAATAAGGAAAGCTGGAATAAGGAAGGCTGGGATAGGGAAAGCTGGGATAAAGCAGGCTGGGTTAAGGAAAGATATGGGGAGAAGGGGTTATCGGGGAAGCGGGATTCAGGAGGAGCGGAAGACAGGCAATATATGAAGGATAAGTGTTTTGTGATAGGTGCCGGAGACCTGACCGTCGGAACTCTGAAAGTGGAAGAGGGAGACCTGGTGATAGCCGTGGACGGAGGGCTGGGGTATTGCGGCCTGCTGGAGGTGGAGCCGGATCTGATCCTGGGAGATTTTGATTCCGTCAGCGCGGAGGAAGAGAAAGCGGTGCGGGCGCTGGAAGCGCAGGCTCCCGAAAAGATCCTGCGCCTGCCCCGGGAGAAGGATGACACGGATATGCTGGCGGCTCTCAGGGAAGGACTGCGCAGGGGGTATAGGGAGTTTTGGATTTACGGCGGTACCGGCGGTCGGTTTGACCATACCTTTGCCAACATCCAGTGTCTTTTGTTTTTGAAGTCTCAGGGAGCCGTAGGATATCTGATGGACGGAACGGGAATGACGCTGGTGATCGAGGACGAGTGCGTGGAGTTTCAGAAAGGGCTGGAGGGATATCTGTCCTTATTTTCCCTGTGCCGGGAATCGGTGGGAGTTACGATCCGCGGGATGAAGTATCCGCTGGAAGGGGCAGTGCTTCGCAACGATTTCCCGGTGGGCATCAGCAACGAGTTCACAGGGCAGCGGGCGGCGATATCCGTGGAAAAGGGGCAGTTGGTTTGCATGGTCCAGTGGTTCAGTGGATCAGAAACAGTTCCAGGATAAACACCGCCGCGCAGCAAAAAGCGGACACAGGGAACAGTTCCGCGCCGGAACCGCCGGAACGTGCGGCCAGGAAGCACTGAAACACTGAAATCCTGAAACACTGAAATCCTGAAATGCGGTAAGCCCGGTTCTCTCCGCAGCGGCGCCTAAAAAAGGCTGCCGCCTTTTTGGTGATCGCTTCTACAGATATTCATTGTTGGTTTTGCGCAGAAGAAACTTTACGGGATAACCGCCCTCGTCGCAGATAGCCCGGACAACATCCTCCGCAAGTTCTTTCACATTGTCATTGACGCAGAAAACGTAGACATTCTTCCTGCGGTGGAACAGAGAAGGCTTCAGCCAGCGGATATAGAAAGAGATCCTTTCTTTTAAAAGAGCCTGTTCTATGAGGCGTTTGCACTCCAAGTCTGAGACTTCACAGAGCTCGATTTCGTTATGTACTTTCAGTGTTGTGTATAATGGCTGGTTCATTTTTTCTCCATTTCTGCGCTTTCCCCGCGCATGACGGGTCTGTGCCGGGCAATTGCCCATACACGGATCCCGCGATTGAAAATTTTGATCTTCAACCATGACTTTAACAGAATTATTATATCACATCTTTTGCGGGAGTGCCATAAGTTTTGTGGCTTTACTTCCATGAGATTTTGCGTTATACTTGTGGTAACAACAAGACAAATTGGAATCCGGGGAAAGGCATGGTGGCAGGGATGGATGTTTTTGAGAGATTAGGTGATACCATTTCCACAAAGGGAAAGGAAGCGGCGGATAAGGCCAGGAACGCGGCGGAGATCTTGAGCCTGCGGAGTCAGATCTCCACCTGTGAAGAGGTTATAAAGAAGAATTATCTGGAGATCGGCAGGCTTTATTATGAGAGGTATGGGCAGGATCCGGATGCGCCGTTTGAAAAACAGAGGAAAGCGATCCAGAATGCCCGGACAGGGGCGGAGAGCCTGCAGGCCCAGATCGATCGGCTGAAAGGGCTTTGAATCGGACCGGTGACGGTGTTTTCCGGAAGGGTATTGGAAGGGTATTGGAAGGATTTCGGAAAAATTTCGGAAGGGTTTCGGAAGAATTTCGGAAGGGTTTTGAAAAGATTTTCCGTATAAAAGACCATGCGGGGAGCAAAGCAATAGGAAGCTCTGTTCCCGGCATGGTCTTTTTGTGTCTCTCAGCACGGCTTTGCGGATGGAGCAGGCCGGACTGATGCGGTCTCCCGTTTATTGAGCTGGCTGCTGAGGCTGCTGTTCCGGCGGAAGGACCTGGGCGGCAGCCCGCCGCTGCGCCAGTTCCTGCATTTGGGCATTCAGGATGGCTTCGTAATCAGGATTGGCGTAAAAGGCGGCGTCATGCTGGCAGACATTTGAAGTCCTGGGCTGATTGATCGTCTGTGTTCCGTCCGGGTTGGTGATCAGGGTAGTGGAGCCCGGGATCAGGGCGGGATCCTCAAGCAGAGGCAGCGTTATCGTCCCGTGGATCTTAAACGGGCAGTCTTCGCTGGCCGCCAGCATATCATATTCGCAGATATCGCCCTGATAGTGGATGTCGCAGTAATCTACGGGTTCTGTGCCCTCCGCAAAGTATTCGGTCTTGAGCTCCTCCTCGGGGCAGATACCGGCGATGGGAAGCTTGCCGGACTTGCTGCAGACCTGGGCCATCACGATACCCTGCGGGGTAATGAAGGACTCGTTTGGCAGATTCTCGTGGACCCTGGACATGACCGCTCGCCACAGAGCCTTGGATACATTGGTTCCCCCGGTCTTGATGCTGTTGTCGTAGCCGGACCAGACTACGCAGGTATAATAAGGGGTAAATCCGGCAAACCACACGTCCTTGGGACCGGTGGAAGTTCCTGTTTTGCCGGCGATCGCCATCTCATTGGACCATCTTACCGCGGTGCCGGTCCCGCCGGGAGCGGAGACCACATCCACCATGGCGTCGGTCAGAAGGAAAGCAGTGGTCTCCTTGATGACCCGCCTTGTGCTGGGGGAAGTGTTGTCCAGGATGACGTTGCCCTCGGAGTCAACCACTCTCGAATAGAGCTTGGGCGTCACGTAGGTGCCCATATTCGCGATGGTGGCGTAGGCGGCGGTCATCTCATAGGGGGAGACGCCGTAAGTAAGGCCGCCCAGAACTGTGGATTGCCCCAGGTCCGTGCAGAATTTACCGCCGATAGTGACACCGTCGGTCAGGGTGGTGAAACCGAAATTTTTCAGGTAATCATAGCCCAGCTGGGGCGTGATCACGGTAAAGGTCTTTACGCTGACAATGTTCAGGGAACGGGTAATGGCGTCGCGGATGGACTGTATGCCCCGGTAGGCGTTGTTATAGTTGTCCACGGAGTTGCCGTCATCATAATTAAAAGGCGCGTCGTTGTACACGGTGGCAAGCGTCTGCCCGGCGCTGTCCAGCGCGGCTGCGAAAGCGGCAAGAGGCTTGAAGGTGGAGCCCGGAGAGCGCAGGGCGTTTGTGGCACGGTTCAAGGTACGCCGGCCTTCCTTTGTACCCCTGCCCCCTACAATGGCGGTCACATACCCGGTGCTCTGGTCTTCGATCACCAGCGCGGCCTGGGGCTGGGGCGTCATGGAAATAGACTCCTCATAGTTGCCTTCCGTATTTTCCACGCCCAGCTCCTCCATCATGGCGGCGCGGTAAGTCTCAATGGCCTCGTTGGCGGCGTCCTGGGACTTAAAGATCAGGTTGAACTTTTTGTCCTTATTCGCCTTGAACCAGGTCATCATGTTTTCCTTACTGTAGTTGACTACCTCTCCGGAGGGAGTATAGATGCTGAGGGCATAGGACAGGTACCAGTCCGTGTTCTCCGGGAAGTTTTCAGGGTTGGCAAATTCCTCGTCGGCGATGGCCTGGATGGCGGGATCCATGGTGGACTCAATGCGCAGCCCACCGGAGGTCAGCAGGTTTTCCGCCATAATATCCGTGTACCCGGCGATATTTATCAGGTCTTCTTTTACCTGCTCATAGACGGCATCCGAGAAGTAAGAGCCGGCGGTAGTCACCGTACTCACGCGGTAGCTTGCGTCATGGGAGGCAATCCGCTGGTAGACGTCGTCTGTGTCCGCCATGGCCTCCTCGTATTCCTCCTGGGTGATAAATTCCAGATCCCTCATGTTTTTAAGGCATTTTTCCCGCCGGGCCTGATTGTTTTCCGGGTTCCGGATGGGATTGAGCCCGGTGGGGCTCTGGGTGATGCAGGCGATGACCGCGGCCTCGGACACGGTCAGGTCGCTGGCGGATTTGCCGAAGTACCGCTGAGAAGCCGCCTCCACGCCGAGAGTGTTCTGCCCGAGGTTGATGGCGTTCATGTAGCACAGCAGGATGTCGTCCTTGGAATAATATTTTTCGATCTCAATGGCGAGGAACTGTTCCTGAAGCTTCCGCTTGATCTTTTTGATCATGTTCTTGCCCTCGGAAGTCCATTCCGGGAACACCGTGTTCTTCAGGAGCTGCTGCGTGATGGTACTGCCGCCCTGGGCGGTACTGCCGTGGGATTTCAGGAATAGGAAGCCCGCCCTGGCCATTCCCATGAAATCGATGCCGTTGTGCTGGTAAAAGCGCTCATCCTCGATGGCCACGAATGCTTTTCCCAGATAATCGGGCAGCATGTCGATGGACGCCACGGGGATACGGTTCGAGTTGGTCGTCACATACTGGTCGATCTCGTTTCCCGCGTTATCGTAGACGATAGTAGCTTGTCCGGAAGCGACCACATCGCTCAGGCGGATGCTTGGCGTGGAGGCGAGGATGCCACGATAGGCGCCGATGCCTCCTGCCACGGCGCAGATGCCGATACCGACCACAGCCGCCAGCGCCAGTTTCAGGATGGTAAGCAGAAACTTCCGTTCCCATTTTATGACTTTAGAATTCAGCGTCCGCTGTTTGGCCCGGACGCCTCTTTTTCCATAATCCATTGTCTCCTCACATTCTGCCGCCAGGCGGCTCCGTGTCAAATGCGTGTATTCCTGTCAAAGCTTTGCAAGTAATTATAACAAAATTTGGTATGTAAAGAAAGGTTTTTTCTTTATTTTAATAATTGTTTCACATTTTGGGAAAATTATGCTATTCTAAGTTCAGTTGGGGCCGAGGTCCTGCCGGAGCCCAAGTCTTGCGGAAGCTTAAATTCTGCAAGGGTTTAGGGTTTGTGGGAGCCTAAGTCCTGCAAGGGGCTAAACTCTGCCAGGGTTGAAGTTCTGCAGGGGTTAAGCTCTGCGGGGGCCGAAATTCCGCCGGAAAAGGCTGTGCGCAGGGGCGTTAGAGGCGAGAGCGTTATTGTTATGACAGAGGTGCCGTGAGAATGGAGAATACAGATAACAGGCCGGATTCCTACCGGGTGCTGATCCGGGGCGGGCAGGGGGAATACCAGGAGAAGAAATCCCGGTTCATAGCCACGATCAGGAAGTGCGAGAGCGAGCAGGAGGCAGCGGCCTTTATAGAAGAAATGAAGAAAAAATACTGGGACGCCAGGCACAACTGTTCCGCCTGCTGCATCGGCCCCAGGGGGGAGCTGACGCGCTGCAGCGACGACGGGGAGCCGGGCGGGACCGCGGGCAGGCCAATGTTGGAAGTGCTTCTGGGGGCGGAGCTGCGGAATGTGGCGGCCGTGGTGACCAGATATTTCGGCGGTGTGCTTCTTGGAACCGGCGGGCTGGTGCGGGCTTATACCAGAGCGGTGCAGGAAGGGCTGAAAAACTGTGTGATCGGCAGGATGCGGGCTGGCGTGGAGGCGGAGATCTGCGCGGATTACAACGGGGTCGGAAAGATCCTGTACCTGCTGGGGAATGCCGGCATCGATCCGGTCTCCAGCGAATATACCGAGCGGGTTGCCCTGAAGATCCTGGTGCCCCGGGAGCAGATGGGGGAACTTCGGGCGAAGATCGTGGAGGCCACCGCCGGGCAGGCAGAGTTTCGCCTGGGAAAAGAGCTTTATTTTGTTGACAAAGAGGGGTCTGACGTGGCAGACTTTTCTCAGAGAAATAAGTAACCGGCCTGCGCAGGAAAGGCGGAAGCCAAAAGAGAACGCAAGCCCAAAGCGGCAGGAGCCAGGGACGGCAGGAACGAAAGCGGCACAGAGGAACAGAAGCCTAAAGAGACCTGCGCAGGAAAGGCGGAAGCCAAAAGAGAACGCAAGCCCAAAGCGGCACTAGCCAGAGACGGCAGAAGGGAGAAGCGCTATGGAAAAGAAAGAAATGCAGGAGCTTCAGGAACTCCTTGAGACCAAGCAGTATACCAGGCTGCGCCAGTTCCTGGCGGAGCTGAACGAAGCGGATATCGCCGGGTTTATGGAGGAACTGGCGGAGGAAGAAATGCTCAAGGTTTTCCGTATCCTTCCGAAAGATCTTGCGGCGGATGTATTTTCATATCTGGAAGTGGACAGCCAGCAGCTGATCATTACCTCCCTGTCGGAGAAAGAGGCGGCCAATGTGATCGACAATCTGATGGCGGATGACGCGGCGGACCTGCTGGAGGAGATGCCGGCCAATGTGGTGGATAAACTGCTGGAGAACGCCAGGCCGGACACCCGCCAGGCCATCAACCATCTGCTGCGGTACCCGGAGGATTCCGCCGGCAGCATTATGACGGTGGAATACGTGGCCCTGAAGGAGAATTTCACAGTGAGGGAGGCCATAGAAAAGATCCGCACGGTGGGATTGGACAGCGAGACCATCAACATCTGTTATGTGCTGGATGCCAAGCGGCAGCTGGTGGGAACGGTGGCCCTGCGGTATCTGCTGCTCAGCCGGGAGGACGAGGTCATCGGGGATATCATGCATGAGAATGTGATCTCCATCAACACGCAGATGGACCAGGAGCAGGTGGCGGCCCAGTTTAAGAAATATGACTTTACCGCCATGCCGGTGGTGGACAATGAGGACCGGATGGTGGGGATCATCACTGTGGATGATATCGTGGATATCATGGAAGAAGAGACTACGGAGGACATGGAGAAGATGGCGGCTATTGTGCCAAGCGACAAGCCGTACATGAGGACTTCCGTGTGGGAGACTTATCGGAAAAGGATTCCGTGGCTTTTGCTTTTGATGGTGTCCGCCACTTTTACCGGCGCGATTATCGGTTCTTTTGAAAAGGCGCTGAGCGTGTATACGGCGCTGACGGTGTTTATCCCCATGCTGATGGATACCGGGGGAAATGCCGGAGGCCAGGCCAGCGTGACCATTATCCGCGGCCTTTCCCTGGGGGAGATCGAATACCGGGATGTGCCGAGAGTGATCTGGAAGGAGATCCGGGTGGCAGTGCTGTGCGGCCTGACGCTGGCGGCGGCTAATTTTGCCAAGCTGATGATCTTTGACCGGGTGGGGTTCGCTGTTTCGCTGACGGTATGCCTGACGCTGGTGGCGGCGGTGCTGATGGCCATGCTGGTGGGCTGCCTGCTCCCGGTGGGGGCAAAGCGGCTGGGATTTGACCCGGCGGTGATGGCAAGCCCCTTTATCACCACCATCGTGGACGCCCTGTCCCTGCTGGTGTACTTCCGGGTGGCGACAATGGTCTTAGGTATCTGAGCACAATACCGCAAAGAGGAAACGATATCTTTTGCCGTAGAATTGGGATATTGCAAAATCACCGCTGATCGGAAAGCTGCTGGATCAGCGGTGATTTTCATTTGTTCATATCACGAGCCGTTCAAATTCAAGACCATTTACTTCGTTATGGGAGACCATTATTATCGGTCTTTTCTCACGCGTTAATTTGGCTATAAGCACTTCCTCGCCTTTTGAATCAAGATGGTTCAGCGGCTCGTCAAGTGCAAGGATCGGCGCAGGCTTGAGCATGGAGCGAACAAGCATAATTTTCTTTTTCTCGCCCGGGGATAGGTTTGCGCCTCCCTCCGAAAGCTCAGAAGAGAGCGGCTTCTTAAATCCCATTTCCCGAAGCAGCGTTTCCGCCTCAGTGAGTTTATCGTCAGGTATGAACAGGTTTTCTGCTACGGTTGCGGAAAATATCTGTCCGTCCTGCTCCTGCAGGGAAACCGTAGAGCGTAAACTGCCGCTGTCAAGTATCCTTCCGTTTTCATCGGTAATTTCTCCGTTGTCAGGGATGTAAACTCCTGCAAGCAGTGCCAGCAGCGTAGACTTTCCCACGCCGTTGGGCCCTATAATACGTACTCTGCCCGAAAGCGGAAGAGTGAGATCCCTGTTCTCAAAAATATTTGCTTCGCCATCGGAATATGCAAAGCTTACGTTGTTAAATCTTACCTCTTTAGGGAAAGCTTGACTGCCGTTATCTTCCTGTCCCGAATAGAATATCTCAAGCCTTGAGCGAACAACCTTTTCCTCGTGAAGATTCAATATCAGCGATTCAAAATATTGATAAAACTCTGTGACCGTCGGCATGATCAGATATCCGGCGAGAAGCGCGCCTATGCCCATATTTCCGCTGACAATGAGCAGAGCGCCGACGGCTATAACCCCGAGCGGAACGCCATATGCACATAGATACGCAAACATGGAATCTTGAGCGTCCAGCGTATCCTGCTTAGTGCCGGTCTTTTCGGAGTAAGATAAATATCTTTCATGCATTCTTCCGATATACCGCTCGCCGATCCCGAAGCCTTTCAAAAAGTCCCGCGCGCTGAATATGGCGTATTCCATTCCTTCGCGGCTTTCCTCATAGTCAAGTTTAGCTTCTTTTAGCTTTGCCTTGGTCTTGCCGTTGATCGCGGCTCGCAGGAGCGGTATTGCCGCAAGGCCGGACATTGTAAAAATAAAGATCGGACTGAACTTCTCGGTCACGAACATTACGATAAGAACCACAATGTAAAGAGTCATGGTAAGCGGGCGGGTCCATTTCTGCATAAGTATGAAGTAGTAGTCCGTCGTGTCGGTGTCGATCCGTTGAACGAGCGTGGCTGTATCGACTTTTCGCGCGTCTTTCATCGGCAGCTTGAGATATCGGCGGAATATCTGGTTTCCGTACCCAAAGCCGAGGCGGGTCATCAAAAGATTTTCCCAAAGCTGGACGGCAGGCTGTGCTAAAACATCCAAAAGAAAAGCAATTGAAAATATGACAAGTCTCCCTCTGATCCTCGACATATCAAGGCTTAACAGCGCGTCAGCCATATCGCCGATCATCCAGGAGGTTATGACCGGAAGCGTCAGCGAGAGCAGTTCACGAAAAAAGTGAAGCGCAAAACAAGGGAGCATTTGTCGCACACAATCCCGCTCTATTTGCTTATTGATATTGTTTTTCACGCTTTATTCGCCCCCTTTCAAAGCTACAACGTTATCCCATTCGACAGGCATATCCGTTTGGTGGCTTACCGCCAGGACCGCGCCGCGGTATCCGATGATAAGTTTATATAGGTATTCCTGCGCTTTCGCGTCGAGGTGGTTTGTAGGCTCGTCAAGAATAAGAAGCTCCGCGTCACGGGCAAACGCTGACGCAAGGTAAAACTTTTTTCTCTGCCCCATCGACCACTCTAAAAGCGGTTTTTCGAGGATGCTTTCCGTAATCTCAAATCCGCATAAACATTCTTGCATGATGTTGCTGTTTACGGCTTTTTCTTTGAGAAGATCGTCTAAAAGCTCAATACCTGTAAGAGTGATGTCAGCCTCCTCCTGCATAGCGAACGCGATCTTTCCAGTACCGACAAAGACTGTTCCGCCATCGGCGGGAATGAGTCCTAAAACAATCCTGAGAAGCGTACTTTTGCCGCTGCCGTTGGGCCCGCTGATAAGTACGCGCTCGCCGTCACGCACAGAGAGAGAAACATCATTAAGGACAGGCTCCTCACGATAGGTCTTATGTATGTGCGAAACTTCAAGCAGCGCACGGTCTGTGCACTGAAGCTCGGGAATCGGGGACTCGGCAAGCTGCTTCTTGGCGACCTGATACTCAAAGCGCTTCTGCATTGTATCGAGCAGACTGTTTACAGAACCAAAAAGATAGCTGCTCAAAATGATAATTACCGGCGTGTCCGAAACGTTAAGACCGCCATAGAGGACAAAAAGACCTATTATCACGTAGCTCCCGTAACGCAAAGCGCCGTCAACAAACTGAAATACTATCGTTTCGACCGTACCTGCCTTTTCGGCGCGAAATCCCGCCTTGACCATGCCGTCGGAGATGCTATCGAGCTTTTTTGCGAACCAATCCTCTTGTTTATAGGATTTCAGCGTTGCAAGGCCGTCACATCCCTGAATCAGCCAACTATCGTAATTCTCCTCAGCGTCATTGGTCTGCTTATATATCTCTTTGGCCCACTTTTCATAGACGACAGTGGGAAGAAGCTGCAAAAAACTCAGGGCAAACAGCAAAAGCCCGAGCAAAAGATGCGCACGGCATAAAAGCAGTGCCGCGCCGAGCATGATACCAACGCCCTCAACCGCTGACGGCAGTGATGATTGATAATATTCCGCAACAGTATCCGCGTCGTTTGATAATCGGACGTCAAGTTCGCCGATACTCTCGACGTTTATCCTGTGCCGGATAATATCGCCGTAAAGCTTTTCACGGTAGTTCTGGCGGTCAGACCGTAAAAAATGTCCGAGGGTTTTACGGAAGATATAGATGACAGGCAGCCCTATAACGAGAATCGTCGTAAGATATAGTGTAGCGCGAAGAGCAGCTCCGCCGTCCGACTCTATTGCGGAATCCAGAAGAGCGGAAACAAGCCAACCGCATATTAATGTATAGGCAAAGAGGAAAAGGTGATAAAGAGTTCCCCAAAAGCTTGATTTTTTGAAGCTGTTCATAAGTTCCTCCGATATTTATCCAGTGTTTATCCAGCGTGTGACAATATCATAATATACAATCCAATTCGGATAACCATAAACGATTCATTTGTTGACGGCGATTTCTGGCGAATAAAAGTCATCGTCCAAGTGGTCAGGCAAGCATAGCTGACTGCTGAATTTCCAGTCCGTTTTCTGCTATGTGCTTTTGCCGCGTATAATCATTATGGTTATCTGCGGAAGTAATAATAACATAGTTTTAAAAACACATCAACCAATTTTGTTGTGTTAGTACGTGTCAAGATACTCCTTTGCGTGTACTTGCTGGAGAGAAACATCTCGCCGCGCGATCTATTCCTCTCCGGCAAATCTGAAAAGGGCATGCCCATACCATGAAACAGTAAGTCCTTTCAAATCAGTGGTGTGGGGAGTAAAGGGAAACCAGGACGGGGAAAGCGTTAGCTGCATAGAGCCAGAAGCGCTTTGCCAGCGGCCTGAGAGGGGGGTAGAATGAAAATACTACCTTTTCTTTGTCAGGGTGGTATGGAAAAGACAGCGCAGCCGTGATAGCATGAGAGTGTACTTGAAGGGAAAGGGCTAGGACGAGACAGCGGCCAGCCAGCGGCCAGTCAAAGGCCAGCCAGCGGTTAGCCAGAGGCCAGTCAGCGGTTAGCCAGAGGCCAGCCAGCAGTTAGTCAGAGGCCAGCCAGCGGACCGTCAGAGGGCGGACAGGCGCTGTGCCAGACGCAGGGGCAGAAAGGGAGGAAAACATGGAAAGTATGGGAAGGTGGATGAAACAGATACGGAAGATCGCAGGGAACAGGCTGACGCTTCTATTGGTCGGGCTGTTTGCCGGGGGAGCGGCGCTGGCGGCAGCGGCGGCTGGGGGAGTTTCCGGGCTGTACCGGTATCTGGATCCGGGGCTTGCCGGATGCCTGGCGGCGGTGTTTTTGTTCCTGATGTGGGCCGTGGGGCTCTTAAAGGATTTTGTCAATGGATTCCGGCTGGTGTTCTACCCCAGGAAGGACGTCACCCGGATGGAACTGCAGAAGGCGGCAAAAGCCATGGAAGCGGCAAGGCGGATCTCGGCGCTGGAAGGACTGCTGGGGGTGACGGTGTATCTGGTGAACGGCCTGTACCGCATGGATGAGCCCTCCCGGATCTTGGGCCCTTACTTGTCTCTGATCCTTCTGACAGTGCTCTACACGGGGATTTTTTCCCTGGTGGCGCTGCCGGTCCGGGTGAAGCTGGAAAACATGACGGTCTCTTTTATGGAGGAGGCGCCGGAGGGAGAAGACGGGCTGGAGGACGCCCAGACCGTGTATTTTAAGCTCCGGGCCATGGGGCTTACGGACAGGGAGGCGGAGGTGGCGCGGCTGGTATGTCTTGGGATGGCCAACAAGGAGGTCGGGCAGATGCTGTATATTTCCGACGCCACGGTAAAAAAACACATGACCCACATTCTGGAAAAGACCGGGTGTGACAGCCGGGAGGCGCTGACAGAGCTTGTGCGCCAGGAAAGCGCCCTAAAGAATGGGGGTTAAACGGTATGGCGGCGGGCAAGGGAGGCCGGGGGATCCTGGCCGCGCAGTTAAAGCAGGTCTTCTGTTCCAAAATGTTCTGGGCGGCAAGCCTGTTACTGTTTTTTACCTATCTGTATTCTGCGGAAATCGAGTTCCGTTTCCTGGCTGGAACGGGCGGCTTTTCGGCGGGAGCCTGGCAGGAGAAGCAGTTGGAGGCGGCGGGATATTGCGAAGGGATCATAAGCTTTTTCCTGCCAATAGGGGCCGTGCTGCCCTATGCGCTGTCCTATCGGAGGGAGCGGGACAGCGGATACCGGGTCTTGATGGCGTTAAAGGCGTCCGGCGGCGCTTATCGGCGCTCAAAGCTGCTGGCAGTGGCGGCCTCGGGGGCCGGGGCAGCCTGCATCCCCTTTCTGTGCTGGCTTCCTGTGAGCCTTTGGATGGGGGCGGGCCAGACCTGGGGGATGGGGGAAGCCGACGGATCCGGGGGAGCCTGGGTATGGCATAAAATCGGGGAAAATCTGCCGCCTCTCCTGGGGCATCCCACCCTTTTAGTCCTTTTGTACCTGGGAAACCAGATGCTGGTGGCGGCCGCCTTTGCAGTGTTTGCCCTGGGGGTCAGCGCCGTGGCAAGAAACCGGTATCTGGCGGTGATAGCGCCGATAGGGTTTGGGATGTTCACCGAACTGGCGGTGGACAATTTCCTGGCCCGCAGGTTTTTTGCCTCCTATTCGTGGAATGGGCTCACGCTGCCGATGCTTGGGATGATGCCCCTTTGGCATCACGGGCTTTATATATTTCTCCTGTTTGGTTTGGGGATCGGGCTGTTCCTGGGAGGTGACAGGTATGCTGAGAAGGCTTAGGGCGGAAGCCGCAAACGGCAGGTACGGGATCCGGGCAGCGCTGTGGCTGGCCCTTTCCCCCTTTGTCTGCGCCGCCTGCCGCTATGGGTTCGGCCTGGCGCACCCCGGGGCGGGAGGGGCGGAGCTTTTAGTCTGGGTGCTGGACGACCCCAATTATGTGTTGATGATTTTTACTTTCCTGCTCTTAGCCTTTACAGCGGCCAAGGACGGCGGGGACGGCCGATATCCTGTGCTTCTGCGCCAGAAAAGCCGGGGCGGGGCGCTGGCGGTCAGGCTGGGGGCGATGATGACGGCAGGGAGCCTTGGATTGCTCGTGCAGGCAGGGAGCCTGCTTGTTTGGGGCCAAGGGCTTCCGGCCCGGGAGAGGCTGTATCCCTTGGCGGGAAGTATTGGCCGGGTGGTCTGCTGTCAATTGCTGAATATCTCGTCTTACATGATGGCCATCCTGCTGTTGCGGGAGATCTTCCACAGGCTGTTTCGCGGCGCGGGGGTGGAATTTCTCTGTACCATGCTGCTCCCCCTGGCGACTCGCGCGGCGGTGTTAAATTATAACACCCGTTTGGTTTTGCTCAGCCCCTGGGGGAGCATCGCCTATACGCTGGCCTATAATCTGCCCGGAAAACAGACAGTCAACGGGCTCGGCGTCCTGGCGGAGGTGGAGCGGGCAGATTACCGCTTTTTCTGGCAGTACTGGCTGGCCGTGCTGGCGGTGCTTTTTGGCGTCGCCCTCTGGCTGGAAAGGAACAGGGATTACGTGTTTGAACAGCACAGACGGGCAGGGTGATCCTGCCCGGCGGGAAACGCAAGGAAAGCAGAGGAGAAATGGGAAAGCACAGGAGAAAAACAGGGAAAGGCGCAAAACGCGGGAAGCGAAAAGGACGCGGAAAGGAAGGCGGGTCGATGGAATATCAGGCGGGAGAGGGGCTCATGGTGGAACTTCGCCATGTGCGGAAAGCGTATCAAAAAAATATCCTGTTCACAGACTGTAACTTACAGGTTCCCAGAGGACAGATCTGCGGGCTGATAGGGCCAAACGGCAGGGGAAAGAGCGTACTGTTTAAGATGATCTGCGGCCTGGCCAGGCCGGATGGCGGCGAGATCTGGGTGGACGGGGAAAGGTTAAGGAAGGGGAGGTTCCCGGATGGAATCGGGGTGATTCTGGATACCTCCGGTTTTCTGCCGGGGGAGACGGGCTTTCGCAACCTGGAGCTCCTGGCGCAGATCCGCGGAAAAGCGTCAAAAGCCCGGTTAAGAGAGCAGATGGCCCAGGTGGGGCTGGATCCCGGGCGAAAGACCAGGGTGGAAAAGTACTCCCTGGGAATGAAGCAGCGGCTTGCCATGGCCCAGGCGCTGATGGAGGATCCCAGGCTCCTGATCCTGGACGAGCCCTTTGAATCCGTGGACGCTGAGGGCGTGGCGGAGCTGACCGGGCTTTTAAAGGAGAAAAACGAACGGGAGGGCGTCACGATCCTTTTGACCGCCCACAACAGCCGGGAGCTGGCTTCGCTCTGCCACAAGGCGTACAGGATCCGGGACGGGCGGCTGGAGGAGACGGACGTCTGAGGCCGGGCGGCGGCCGGTAAAGTCAGGGCGCATTGCCTGAAAAGAAAGGGAAGATTAAGCAAAATTTAATGGAATTGTGTGCGCGGTTGTGGTAAAATATCAATACTGAACAATTAAACAAACGGGAAGTCGCGCTATTGGAGTCCCACAATGAACAGGACCAACGATATAATTGCAACAACAGTCCATGCGATATATCTTCCTGCAATTTCCCAATCAGATGGCTCAGCATAGTCTGCATCGCGGATTTGGAATTTCAGCTGCAAATGGAACAGCTCGTCTGCAAATAAAATCAAAAGCGCATTGAGGACGCAGATCAATACAGCGCCAAACCATGCAAACCATTTGCCTTTATGCGTTAATTTTGGATGATTCATCAAATTAAGTATAGCAGAGGCGGATGGCATCTCAGAATCAATTACATTACCATTTACATCTCTCTCAACTCCATCGCCGCCCACTAAGAGAACTCCAAAATCATATGGGGTTCCGTCCTCATTATACAGAAGGTATCTATCAGCAACATCCAAAACTCCGCCGCGAAACAAAATGGAGTTTCCCTGAAGAAGCTCAACGCCAATCATACCTTCTGCAATATCTATGTCTTTTGGGATAGCCGTGGGATCTTCTTTTGCTGTATAAGGGCCAAAGGTTTTATCTCCATACTGGAATACGACCGTTTTATCCTCTGACACCGTAAAATGCGCTTGTTGGCCGTTAATCTTACCAGTATAGACAGTATTTCCATTTTCCTCAGCTGGTACAAGGATTGTATTTTTATATTGAAACCCAACTCGTGAGGTTGTCGCGGAATAAACCACTGCAAATGCTATTGTCATAACGATCATAAAGATTAAGATCCCTTTTTGATAGGAGCTCAGATTTTTTATCTTTTTCATAGTTTCCCCTCTCTTCCAAAATTCGGCTTGCCGCTCTGTTGGGTTATACCGAAATTGTAGTACGCAAAGAAAACGGAATCAAGCGGCAGGTCTTTTTCTACTAGGAGTATAGCATAGATGCGGTAGTTTGAAAAGGCTAAGAGCTGTGCCAAAACAAATGGAAAAAGAAATACAGATAAAAGAACAGATAAAAGAAGGGCTGCCGCATACGGTATTTCACCGTAATGCGGCAGCCCTTGCGTATTGTCTCCGCTAGATCAGGCGGAAGCGGCGTTGTTCCCCAAACGGCGGGGAAGGTTATTTGGCTTCCGCCAGGAAATCAAACTGCGAGATATACAGGTCATAATAGGCTCCCCGCTGCGCAAGCAGCTCATCGTGTGTCCCGCGCTCCAATATACCGCCCTTGTCGATATACATGATGCAGTCGGCGTTCTTTATGGTGGAGAGCCGGTGGGCGATGATGAAGGAAGTGCGGCCTTTCAGCAGCTCGTTTAATCCCTTTTGCAGCAGGATCTCGGTCTCCGTGTCAATGCTGGAAGTGGCCTCGTCCAGGATCAGGATCCTGGGGTCCGCCAACAGGGCCCGGGCGAAGGAGATGAGCTGGCGCTGCCCTGCGGACAGCCGGCTCCCGCGCTCGTTTACTTCGGTGTAATAGCCGTTTTCCATCTGGGAGATAAATTCATGGGCGCAGACCGTCTTGGCAGCCCGTACCACGTCCTCGTCGGAGGCGTCCCTGTTTCCGTAACGTATGTTATCCATTATGGTGCCCGAGAAGATAAAGCTGTCCTGCATCATGACTCCCATCTGTGTCCGCAGGGAATGGATGGTCACGGTGGAAATGTCGGTGCCGTCGATGAGGATCTGTCCGGAATCCACATTGTAGAACCGGCTGATCAGGTTGACGATGGTGGATTTCCCGGCTCCGGTGGGGCCTACAAAGGCGTAAGTCGCGCCCTGCTTCGCGGTAAAGTTGATGTGGTCCAGGATCCGGTGGCCCTCCTCGTAGCTGAAGCATACGTCCTTAAATTCCACCTCGCCTTTGATGGGAGGCATGATCCCGGCGTCCTCTTTGTCTTTTACCAGCACGGGCTCGTCTATGGTCTCGAAAATACGCTCCAGGTAAGAAATGGCGGTCAGCAGGGAGTTGTAAAAGCTGGCCAGGGTGTTGATGGGCGCCCAGAACCGCCCGATGTAGGAGGTAAAGGCGATCAGCACGCCGACGGTAAGGGTAGCGTCCGGGGCCAGGATCCAGCGGATCCCCAGCACATAGATAAAGGAAGTGGTGATGGCGGAAATGATATCCACGCTGGGCCCCATGGTGAAATTAAACTTTACCGCCCGCATCCAGGCTTTTCGATAGCTGCCGCTCAGGTTGTTGAATATGTTGTTGTTTTCCTTTTCCCGGACGAAGGACTGGGTCACCCGGATGCCGTTGATGCTCTCAGCGATATAGGCGTTTAAGTTGCTCTGCTTGTTGGACTGGATCTGCCATGCCCGGCGCTGCCTGCGCTTGATAAAGACCACAACCCCCGCCAGCAGGGGCAGGCCGCAGAGACATACCACGGTCAGCCTGGCGTCGCAGATCAGCATGAATATGATAATGAAGATCAGGTTGCAGAGGTCGGTGATGGTGTTGACGATACCGTTGCTCAAAAGGTCGCTCAGGCTGTTGACATAGTTCACCACCCGGACCTGGATCTTGCCGTGGGGCCTGTCGTCATAGTAGGAGAACGGCAGCTCCTGCAGATGGTAAAAAATGTCCGTGCGGATGGAATGGATGATGTTTTGGCCGATAACGCTCATGGTCTTGATCTTAAAGCGCATGGCCACGGCGGAGTACACGGCTACGGCCAGGGTCAGCAGCGCGACCAGGGCGATCTTGCGCATATCCTTTTCCGGAATGTAATAGTCCATGATCCGCTGAAAGAAGATAGGAACCATCATAGTCAGGGCGGAAGAGGATAGCATCAGTATAATAACGCCCACCATTTTATTTTTGTAGGGGGAGATATAGCCGCCCAGCCGCTTCAGCTGGTTGATGTCAAAACTGTCCTCCAGGACTTCGTCCATGTCATACCGGTTTCTGGCCATATCACTCACCTCCTCTCATGTTTTTCTGTTTTGTTTCCTGAGACAGCAGGTCATAAGGGATCTCGCCGTACTGGTTTCGGAAAGCCTTGGCGTAGTAGCCTCCCTGGGCCACCAGGGAATCGTGGGTCCCCTGCTCAATGATACGCCCGTTATCCATTACCAGGATCAGATCCGCATCCTTGATGGAGGAGATGCGGTAGGCGATGATAAAAACAGTACAGCTGTTTTGTATGGATTTCAGCTGGGTCTGGATATAGCTTTCCGTCTCCATGTCCACGGCGGAGGTGGTGTCATCCAGGATCAGGATGGAAGGGTCTTTCAGCAGGGCCCTTGCCAGGGAGATCCTCTGTTTCTGCCCGCCCGAGAGACCAACGCCCCGTTCGCCCACAATGGTGTCATAGCCGTCGGGCAGGGCGCTGATAAAGTGGTTGGCGTCCGCCATGATGGCGGCGTGTTTCACCTGCTCAAAGCTGCAGTCCGGCCTGCCGTAGGCAATATTTCCCTCGATGGTGTCGGAGAACAGGAAGACGTCCTGCATGGCCATGCCGATATTGTCGCGCAGATTGTACAGATCCATGGTCCGCACGTCTTTTCCGTCCACCAGGACCTGGCCGGAGGTGGTGTCATAAAAGCGGCACAGAAGGTTCATCAGAGTGGATTTTCCGGCGCCGGTGGAGCCGATGATGCCCACGGTCTGGCCCGCTTTTACATGGAAATTGATGTTCATCACGATGTCTTCGTCGTCAGCCCGGTAAGAGACGTCCCGAAATTCCACATCCCCGCGGATCTTCTCGTGGATGCCGCCGGTGCGGGGGCTATGTACCTTGGGCTCCTCGCTGTAGGTGGCGTAGATCTTCTCCACGGAGGTGACAAAGTTCTGGATGTCATTGACCCACCATCCCGCCATGCGCAGCGGTGTGTTCAGCATCCACAGATAGCCGTTCACCTTTACCAGGTCGCCCAGGGTGATCTCTTCCTGGATCACCATGTAGCCGCCGTAGAGCATGAGCACGATGGTCAGGGCGTAGGAGAGGATCTCGAAGATGGGCACGTATTTCATCCACACCCGGGAGGCGTTGATCTGGGCATCCCGGAACTTGTCATTTTCCACCTGGAATTTTTCCTTCTCGAAATCTTCCTTGGCGAAAGCCTTTACCACCCGGTTCCCGCTGACGTTCTCCTGGACGAAGGCGTTTAGGGAGGAGAAGCAGTTCCGGTTCCTCTGGAAAGCTGGCTTTACCTCTTTTGACTGCCGGAAAGTGGACAGGGCGGTGAAGGGAAGCACCACCAGCATACACAGGGCAAGCTTTACATTTACGGTAAAGACCATCAACAGCGCAAAGAGGAACAGCAGCACATTTTGGTACACAACATAAATAACATATGCTACGAAATGGCGGATGGCATCCATATCTCCGGTCTGGCGGCTCATCAGGTCGCCGGTGCGCTTTTTATTATAAAAGGCGAAATCCTCTTCCAGGAGTTTCCGGTAGACTTTGGAACGCATGTCGTACAGGGTTCCCTGGGAAGCCGTTTCAAAGACCAGCTGGTACAGAAAGCGCAGTACGCCGGTGAGAAGGGTCACAGACAGCAGGCAGACGATCAGCCTGGGAAGCAGGCTATAGTTGCCGGCCGTGATCACGTCGTCCACGATGATACCGGATATGTAAGGGTTCACGATGGACAGCACCGCCAGAAGTGTGGTCAGCAGTATGCCCAGCACCATAAGCTTCCGGTACTTTTTCAGAAAAGATAAAAACCACTTGATCGGTGTCATAAGATAACCTCCTTGCTTTCTTACATTTTACTGCCCGGATGAAAAAAGGAAATGGAGTATCTTGCCAGCTGAATGTAAGATTTTGCTGAAAACCTGATGACTTTTTCAAAAAAAAGGATTAAAATGAGACCAGGGGAAGGGGAATCGATAAAGATCGATAAAGATGGAGGGCATCAGTGATGGAAAGCTGCGGAAATACCGGGGAGATAAGGGTGGAAGATCTGAATCCGACGTTTCTGTTTACCTGGACAGGGACGAGAAAGAGCGGAAAGGATGAGGATTACCACAGCCATGATATCGTGGAAATGGCCTTTGTCCTGTCGGGTGTGGGACGGTACCGCGTGGACGGGGAGGTGTTTTCCATCCAGGAAGGGGATTTCCTGATCTTTAATCCCGGCGTAAAGCATCAGGCCCTGTTCTGTCCGGATGCGGAGGTACCGGCCACAGAATTTTTCGTGGGGTTTTCCGATGTGCAGTTTGGGGATCTCCCCCTGAACTATATGCCGCTGCCGGGCGGAGGAGTGCTTTACCACACCGCGGGGGAACTGCGCAGGCGGCTGGCGAGGATCTGCGCTTCCATGCAGGAGGAAAACGCCGTTTGCAGGCAGGGGCGCTATTTCATGCTGAAATCGTATCTGGTCCAGATGATCCTGCTGGTGGTCCGGGAACAGTGCCGTCCGATGGAGAAGTCCAGGGGCTGTTCCTTTGAGTCGGTGAACCGGAAATATCTGGTGGAACAGATCTTAAGTTACTTTGAGGAACATTACAGCGAGAAGATCTCCCTGGACCAGATCGCGGAAAATATGTACCTGAGCCCTTTCTATATCTCCAAGATCTTTAAGAGCGAGACCGGCGATACGCCCATCCGTCATCTGATCGATATCCGGCTGGAAAAGGCCATGGAGCTTCTGGAAAGCGGATGGCAGGGCAGCATCCAGGAGGTGGCGGCCAGGGTGGGATATGATGACGCCTACCATTTCAGCAAGCTGTTTAAAAAGCGGTACGGCCTGTCGCCCTCCCAGGCAAGACGGCAGGCTTAAGGAAATATGGCCGCGCAGGCTCGTTACTTTTTTAACTTGTTCCGGAACGGTTTTCAAATAGGAAGAATTCTGTTACAATAAGGCAGGGCATCCGGCGGGCCGCCTGTTTTGCCAGCGGACGCCCTCAGGGAAAAAGAACGGCTGTCAGCCGGGATGGAGGAAGCGTGTCATGAGATATTTTTTTGAATCGAAAGTGGAAAAGAAAGAGAAGGGATATGCCATTCAGATCCCCTTTAACATCTGGGAGGTCTGCAAGCAGAGAGATGTGATCCAGGCGGATGTGGTGCTGGACAACAAGATCATCGAGTGCGAACTGCTCCCCAGGGAGAAGGGAAACTATGAGATCCACATCGAGGATGAGGATGCGGTCAATGTGGAGCTGGGAGTGGCCCACAAGATCCTGCTCCATGTAAACGGCTCCCTGATCCGTATGGACCAGAACAGCCCGTACAGCTTTGACAAGCCTATCCGTAAGATCGACAGCATGAACGTGATCATTCAGCCGGAGGACGGGCTCTGCGGGCAGGCATGTGTGGCCATGCTGGCCGGCGTCACCATCGCCGAGGTGATCAGCGTCATGGACTGCAGGGAGTGGCAGGCAACCATGGGCCGGGTGATCTCCGCATTGAATTATTACGGTCTGGACCACACCGACATCATCGTCTATACCGAGGGCAGGGACGCGGTGCTGCCTAAATGCTGCATTATGATGGAAAAGATGGGGCGCTACTGCCATTACCTGATACATTATGACGGCAAGTATTATGACTCGAACCTGGGCGTCCTGGAGGAATACGATATGAGTAAGCTTTTGGGATACCTGGAGATCAAGTGTTAGCACATCGGATCGCCTATACTGGACGGAAGCGCTTTTGAGAGCCTGCCGCGAGCCGTAATGACCGGCTGCGGCAGGCTTTTTGGCGAAATCCGGGATCAATTATAAAGGAATTATAAAATCTGCTTTTTGTGGTTTTGCTGAGAAAAAACAAGAAAACGAGAGATAATAAAAGAGAAAATGAGATAGGAAGATTTATCCATTTGCGAATGTGTTTGAAAAAACCTGTGCATATTACTAATATATGTTTTAATGATTAGCACTCAAATCAAAAGAGTGCTAACAAATGAGATACAGGAGGCAAGAATCATGAAGTTAGTACCTTTAGGCGACAGAGTTGTTTTAAAGCAGTTAGCGGCGGAAGAGACCACGAAATCCGGTATCGTGCTTCCCGGCCAGAACAAGGAGAAGCCTCAGCAGGCGGAGGTAGTGGCAGTTGGCCCCGGCGCTGTTGTGGACGGCAAGGAGATCAAGATGGAAGTAAAGGTCGGCGACCAGGTGGTATATTCCAAGTACGCCGGAAGCGAAGTAAAGCTTGAGGATGAGGAGTACATCATCGTAAAGCAGAGCGATATCCTGGCAGTGCTTCAGTAGCAGGGCAGGAGCAAACGAAACTATAAAAAGTATATGGAGGCAAAATCGATATGGCAAAAGAGATCAAATACGGTGCGGAAGCCCGTGCAGCATTGGAAGCCGGCGTCAACCAGCTGGCTGATACCGTGAGAGTTACCCTTGGGCCCAAGGGCAGGAACGTAGTTTTGGATAAGTCCTTTGGCGCTCCCTTGATCACCAACGACGGCGTGACCATCGCAAAGGAGATCGAGCTGGAGGACGCTTTTGAAAATATGGGTGCGCAGCTGGTGAAGGAAGTGGCCACAAAGACCAACGACGTGGCAGGCGACGGCACCACCACCGCTACCGTCCTGGCGCAGGCGATGGTCAATGGCGGCATGAAGAACCTGGCTGCGGGCGCTAACCCCATCATCCTGAGAAAGGGCATGAAGAAGGCTACGGACTGCGCAGTGGAAGCAATCGCCGAGATGAGCCAGAAGGTGAACGGAAAGAACCATATCGCCAGAGTGGCCGCCATCTCCGCAGGCGACGAGGAAGTGGGCCAGCTGGTGGCGGACGCGATGGAGAAGGTCAGCGGCGACGGCGTCATCACCATCGAGGAGTCCAAGACCATGCAGACGGAGCTGGACCTGGTGGAAGGTATGCAGTTTGACAGAGGCTATATCTCCGCGTATATGGCCACCGATATGGACAAGATGGAAGCGGTCCTGGAGAATCCGTACATCCTGATCACAGACAAGAAGATTTCCAACATCCAGGAGATCCTTCCTCTGCTGGAGCAGGTGGTACAGTCCGGCGCGAAGCTTCTGATCATCGCCGAGGATGTGGAGGGCGAGGCCCTGACCACCCTGATCGTCAACAAGCTGCGCGGAACCTTTAACGTTGTGGCTGTGAAGGCTCCCGGCTATGGCGACAGAAGGAAGGATATGCTGCAGGATATCGCCATCCTTACCGGCGGTACCGTGATCAGCTCTGAGCTTGGCTATGAGCTGAAGGATACGGATATGAGCCAGCTTGGCCGTGCAAAGTCCGTAAAGGTCCAGAAAGAGAATACCGTGATCGTGGACGGCGAGGGCGATAAGAATGAGATCCAGGCCCGCATCAGCCAGATCAAGAAGCAGATCGAGGAGACCACTTCCGATTTCGACAGGGAGAAGCTTCAGGAGAGGCTGGCAAAGCTGGCCGGCGGCGTAGCGGTGATCCGTGTGGGCGCGGCTACCGAGACCGAGATGAAAGAGGCAAAGCTCCGTATGGAGGACGCCCTTGCGGCAACCCGCGCGGCGGTGGAGGAAGGTATCATCTGCGGCGGCGGCTCCGCGTATATCCATGCGGCAAAGAAAGTGGCAAAGCTGGCTGATACGCTGGAGGGCGATGAGAAGACAGGCGCGAAGCTGGTACTGAAAGCGCTGGAGGCTCCTCTGTTCCATATTGCGGCAAACGCGGGCCTTGAGGGCAGCGTTATCATCAACAAGGTGAGTGAGTCCGAGATCGGCATCGGTTTCGATGTGCTGAAGGAGCAGTATGTCAATATGGTGGAAGCAGGCATCCTGGATCCCGCAAAGGTGACCAGAAGCGCCCTTCAGAACGCAACCAGCGTGGCAAGCACTCTGCTGACCACGGAGAGCGTTGTGGCAAACATCAAAGAGGACACTCCTGCTATGCCCGCAGGTGCAGGCATGGGCGCGTATTAAGCCGTCCTTTGCAGGAAAGCAAAAAACGTAAAACGGAAGTGCCGCGGCTTGAGAAATCAAAGCCGCGGCTTTTTTTCTTGACATGGTATTAAAAACCATGTATTGTAGGTACAGGGTAAGGACGGATATGAAACGATGCCCGGCGGCGGAGTGGCCGGGGAGGAGGGGAAATGATCGATCTGCTTTTATGCGGGAATGGGAAAGTCTTTGACGGGGCCCTGACCCAGCTGATCTCCATGACCAACCGCACTGAAGAGGCGGTCCATGTATACTTGATGACCATGGAGCTCATAAGGCTCCGGGAGGACTTTACCGCTATTACAGAGGCACAGGCGTCCTTTTTGGACAGGGTGCTGCGGGAGCGCAATCCGGAAAACCGGGTAGAGCGGCTGGATGTGACGGAGCTGTATGAGAGAGAGTTTGGCGGCTGTGTCAATGAGGGAGCTTACTGCACTCCCTATACCCTCCTCCGCCTGTTGGCGGACCTGGTGCCGGGAATACCGGATAAGCTGCTTTATCTCGATATCGACGTTATGATAGCAGATGATATTAAAAAGCTTTACGACATCGATGTGACCGGGTATGAGTTCGCCGCCGTGAAGGAAAAATACGGCTGCTGGCTGATCCGGCCGGATTATTTCAACGCGGGAATGCTTCTTCTCAACATGGAAGAGATCAGGAAGACTGGGCTCCTGAAAAAAGCCCGGGAACTGATCCGCAGGAAAAAGATGCTCTTTGTGGATCAGTCCGCTATTTTCCGTTCCGCAGTCAGGAAAAAGCTCATCGGCAGGATCTACAATGAGCAATCCCGGTTTGACCGGAAGGGCACGGTGGTGTGCCATTTCTGCAAGCGGCTGATGTTTTTGCCTTATCCGCACACGGAAAATTACAAACAATGGCAGATAGAGGAGATCCATAAATATCTTCACTGCTACACGTTTGACCGGGACCTGGAGGAATACCTGGAACTGAAACGGAGATTCGAGGCGGAAACGAAGGGAAAAGCGCTGGAAGCGAAGGAATAAGCGGGGAAAGGCCCGAGGGGAGAGGGAAAGGCCCGAGGGGAGAAGGAAAAGGACAGGGGAGAGGGAAAAGTTCCAAGGGGAAAAGAAACAAGGGTAGTGAAAAGTGAAGTTAAGATATAAGATATAAGATAAAAGAGTATAGCCAAGATAAAAAAGTGATAAAAAATTAAAGAAAAGATATGAGTTTAAGATAAAAGGAGAGAATGAGAATGCCCGAGACACAGTTAGAAGAAAGACGCAATAGAGAAATTCCCATTTTTTTCGCGGTGGATGACGGCTACTGCCCATTTTTGGCGGTTGCCCTTCAGTCCATGATCGACAATTCCTCCCCGGAGAACCTCTACCGCATCAAGGTCCTGCAGACGGATATCAGCGAGGAGAACAAGCGGAAACTTTCCCGGTATGAGAGGGAAAATGTCAGCATAGAGTTCGTGGACCTGAATTACTATATTGAGAAGATCAAGGATAAGCTCTACACCAGGGATTACTATTCCAAGAACACGTATTTCCGGCTTTTTATCCCCAACCTGTATCCCCAGTATGATAAGGTGCTGTATCTGGACAGCGATATTGTGATCCTGGATGATATTGCCAAGCTTTTTCATATGGACATGGGGAACAACCTGGTTGCGGCGGCGCCGGATGACATCATTCAGTTTAATCCGGTCTTTCAGACCTATGTGGAAAAAGTGGTGGGAGTGGCGGATTACAGATGTTATTTTAATGCGGGAGTGCTTTTGATGAACCTGCATCAGCTCCGGCGGTATAAATTTCAGGAAAAGTTTGTGTATCTGCTGGATAAGATCAAGTTTTCCGTGGCGCAGGATCAGGATTACCTGAACCGGCTGTGTAAGGGCCGGGTGAAGCTGATCGATAGGACCTGGAACAGGATGCCTATCGAGGATCCGAAGATCCGCCTGGAGGACGTGAAGCTGGTGCATTACAACCTGGCCTTTAAGCCCTGGCATTTTGAGGAGATCCTTTACAAGGAATTTTTCTGGATGTATGCCCAGGAGACGGAATATTTTGACAAGATACAGGCGATCCGGGAAAATTATACGGAGGAAGAACGGTTCCGGGACGCCAGAAACCATGAGAAGCTGAAAAAACTGGCGAAGCGGGAATCCGACTGCGTGGGCGATGACAGAAAAAACAGGCGCTGAACGGCGCCGGAGGGGCGGGAGAACGGTTATGAGCGACAGAAAGGAAACGGACAAGAGGGAGACCGGCGGCAGAGAGGCCGATAAGAGGGAAGAAGACGGAAAGGAAGCGGTCAGGAAAAAGCCGGATATCAGGAAGGCGCCGGACAGGCTGGCGGTCCTGAAGCGGATCGAACAGCTGGAGCGGGAGGGAAGGTTTGACGTGGATGCGGAGGACGATCCCCCCACCATCCCACTGGAGCCGGAGCAGGTCGATTACCTGCACCAGAAGCCTGTCAGCAGGCTGAAGGCCAGGATAGCCTACGGCATGGCGGAGCGCTTTGTGGATCAGCTGATCCGGAAAGGGGATCTTGTGATCCGGCAGGTGAAGGGGATGGAAAACCTGAACGGCGTAAAAGGGGGCGCCATCCTTACCTGCAACCATTTCAATCCCTTTGACTGTTTCACGGTGGAGAAGGTTTTCCGGCGCAGCGTCCATTACCGCAGGAAAAAGCTGTTTAAGGTGATACGGGAGGGAAACTATACCAATTTCCCCGGCCTGTACGGCTTTCTGTTCCGCAACTGCGACACGCTGCCGCTGAGCCAGAACAAGAAGACCATGTACAACTTTTTGAAAGCGGTGGACACCATCCTGCAGCGGGGAGACTTCATCCTGATCTATGCGGAGCAGAGCCTGTGGTGGAACTACCGCAAGCCGAAGCCCCTGAAGAACGGGGCATTCAAATTTGCCGTGAAGAACCGGGTGCCGGTGATCCCCATCTTCATCACCATGGAGGACAGCAGCCGCATCGGCGGAGACGGATTTCCCATCCAGGAATATACCGTCTTTGTGGAAAAACCGATCTATCCCCGGGAGGGGCTGACGGAGCGGCGCCAGGTGGACGCCATGCGGGAGGAGAATTACCGCGTCTGGAAAGAGATCTATGAAAGCTTTTACGGTGTGCCGCTGACCTACACCACGGAGAACGGCGGAGAATCGTAGGCAGGCGGAGCCATCGCCTCCCGGCGGGGACGGTCAGGGCCCGGCGGGGGCAGGGGAGGGGAAATGCGCCGAGAGAAGGAAAAGCGGGTCGTCTATTACAGCGATCCTCTGAACGAGGAATTTTCGGAAGCCCAGATCAAGCCCCGGGTCATCGACGGGGCTTATTGTTATGCCCACGGGCGCCTTTGGGACCTCTGTTCCCTGGTCATCCAGAATGTGCTCAGTATGCCTGTCAAGGTACTGTACCTGCGGATGAAGTTTCGGCTGAAATATGTGGGCCGGGAAAAACTGAAAAAATATAAAAACACAGGTTATTTTATATACGGGAACCACACGCAGCCTTTTGCGGACACTTTTATCCCCAGTGTGGCAGATTATCCCAAGCGGAATTTTTTCCTTGTCAGCCCTGCCAATGTATCGATGCCGGGGCTGGGAGGGCTTGTGGAGCTTCTGGGGGCGATCCCCATTCCGGGGGATCTGGATGCGGCGAGGCATTTTGTCAGGGCGGTGGAGGAGCGGATCGGCCGGGGAGGATCGGTGACGATCTACCCGGAAGCCCATATCTGGCCCTATTATACCGGCATAAGGCCCTTTACGGACGTCTCCTTCAAATACCCTGTCAAGTGCGGAAGCCCGGTGTTTGCGCTGACTAATACCTATCATGCCCGGGGGAGAAGGGGGAACAAAGCCCGGATCGTCACCTATATTGACGGCCCATTCCTGCCGGATGAGAATCTTCCGCCCCGCAGGCGGCAGCAGGATCTGAGAGACCGGGTGTACAAGTGTATGGCGGAGCGAAGCCGGGAGAGCGATTTTGAGTGGATCGAATACAGGCCAAAGGAGTGAGCCGGCGTAAAATCCTCCATCCGGAGGGCAAGATACTCCATTCCTTTTTTCGGAGCGGGAGATACAATGAGAGAAACCGGCAGAAGACGGAGAGAGCATACCGCGGGAATGTCCTGGGTGCGGAAGCGGGCCGCGCGGGGAAAAAGAGCCGGGGAAAAGGGCCGGGGAAAATAAGCAGAATAGCCCGGAAATGCGGGCGGGAGGTATCGCTATGAATTCAGGCAAAGAGAGAGAATTGCTGCAGACCATGGAGCGGGTCATCGGGGAAGGGCCTTACCGGCCCGAATGGGGTTCGCTGACAGAGGCGCCGGTGCCGCAATGGTTTCGGCAGCAGAGGCTTGGGATCTTTATCCACTGGGGCGTCTACAGCGTTCCGGCTTATGCCAACGAATGGTATTCCAGGAACATGTACATACAGGGAACATCCGAATTTGACCATCATGTCAAAACATACGGCCCTCACAAAGAGTTCGGATACAAGGACTTTATTCCCATGTTTACGGCGGAGGACTTTGACCCGGAGGAATGGGTGGAGCTGTTTCGGCAGGCCGGGGCGGGATACTTTTTCCCGGTGGCGGAGCATCATGACGGCTTCCAGATGTATGACAGCGAACTGTCCGACTGGAATGCGGCAAAGATGGGGCCGAAGCGGGATGTGCTGGGTGAGCTTTCCCGGGCGGCCGAAAAGGCGGGGCTTAAGTTCTGTACTTCCAGCCACCGGGCGGAGCACTGGTTTTTCATGGGCCATGGAAAAGAATTTGAGAGCGATATCAGGGAGCCTATGAAAAAAGGGGATTTCTACTGGCCGGCCATGCAGGAGCCCGACCACCAGTCTCTGTTCGGACAGCCGTACCCGACGGAAGAGTACCTGAACGACTGGATGGCGCGGACGGTGGAGCTGATTTTGAAATACCGCCCCAAATTGCTTTATTTTGACTGGTGGATCCAGCATCAGGCGTTTAAGCCTTATCTGAAAAAGCTGGCGGCCTTCTACTACAATTGCGGAAAGAAATGGGGCGAGGACGTGCTGATCTGTTACAAGCACGACGCCATGATGTTCGGAAGCGGTATCGTGGAGGTGGAGCGGGGCGGCTTTGCGGAGCCAAAGCCTTACTGCTGGCAGACGGACACGGCGGTTGCCCGTAATTCCTGGTGCTACACGGACACCTTAAACTATAAGAGCAGCTCGGAGGTCCTGTTCACGCTGGTGGATGTGGTCAGCAAGAACGGCAACCTGCTTTTGAATATCGGGCCGAAGAGTGACGGCAGCATCCCCGAGGGAGACCGGAAGATCCTTACGGATCTGGGGGCGTGGATGAAGATAAACGGAGAGGCGATCCTGGGAGCGAAATGCTGGCGCAAGTCTCAGGAAGGCCCGACAAAGAGTGCGGAGGGCCAGTTCCAGGATCAGCAGGCGGCGGTGTTCACCAGTCAGGACTACCGCTTTACCGCAAATCACGGGGCCATATACGCGATTGCCCTGCGCTGCCCGGAGGACGGCAATTTCACCGTGAAGTCCCTGGCGGACAGCGCGGATCAGAACCGGCCGGAATTTCACGGCATCCTGCAGGATGTGGAAGTGCTCGGGTTCCCCGGCGCGGTGAAAGAATGGAAGACGGACGGGGAAGGGCTGCACGTGAGGACCGAAGGGGTGAAAACAGAATACCCCGTGACTCTGAAGGTCACAGTAGAATAGAGATATGCGCGGCGCCTGGCTGAGGATCGGACGGCTGCTATCGGACGCTTTTCCGTTTCCGGGATCCCGCCAACGCGGGATCCCGGAAACGGATGCGGGAACAGGAGGCAACGATGGGAGAATTGAAATTAGCCGCAGTGTTCAGTGACAACTGTGTGCTGCAGAGAGGGAAAAGGATCGCCCTGTTCGGCTCCGGCCGGGAGGGAGCTGTGGTGGAGGCGGTGCTCGCCGGGAAAGTGCTTGGCACAGAGGAACAGCAGACGGCCAGGGGCAGGGCTTTCGTAAGGAATGGCAGATTTGAGCTGTCACTGCCGTCCCTGCGGGAAGGGCTGGAACACACCCTGACCGTGACCAGCGCCGGGGAGACGATCACATACGGTAATATCGCCGTTGGCGAGGTCTGGCTGGCGGGGGGCCAGTCCAACATGGAGCTGGAGCTGCAAAACTGCGCGGAACGGGAAGTGCTGCAGCGGCCGGACAATCCCATGCTGCGGTTTTATTACACCCAGAAGCGGGCCTATATGGATGAAGCGTTTTTCCGGGCGGAAGAAAATACGGGATGGGAGTGCTTCGGAGGGCCGGGTACGAAAGCCTGGTCCGCCGTGGCGTATTTTTTCGGGGAGAAGCTTCAGAGGAAGCTGCAGGTGCCGGTTGGCATCATCGGCTGCAACTGGGGAGGAACTTCCGCCTCCAACTGGATCCCCAGGGAAGCGCTGGCTGAGGACAGGGAGCTCCAGGTTTACTTAGATCTATATGACCGGGCGGTGGAGGGGAAATCCGAGGAACAGCAGCTTCTGGAATACGAGGAATATGTGGCCTATCAGGCGGAGTTTGACCGGAAGGCGGCGGCCCTTTATCAGGAACAGCCGGATATCCAGTGGGATGAGGTCATCCGCATCGTGGGGGAGAACCGGTATCCCGGCCCCCAGGGATGCAGCAATCCCTACCGCCCCGGCGGCCTTTATGAGTGTATGCTGAGACGGGTCATGCCCTATACGCTGAAAGGGTTCCTTTATTATCAGGGCGAGAGCGACGACCATCTGCCCCATTTGTACGAGAAGCTGTTTGGACGGCTGATCCGGCAGTGGAGGGAGGACTGGGGAGACGATGAACTGCCTTTTCTGTTCGTGCAGCTGCCCATGCACAGGTATAAGCAGGATCCGGATCGCCGGAACTGGTGCCTGATCCGGGAGGCGCAGGATCTGGCGTACCGCACCCTGAGAAACACGGGGATGGCATGCGCCATCGACCAGGGGGAATTTAACGAGATCCATCCGAAGAAAAAGAGCATCGTTGGGGAAAGGCTTTATTACCAGGCCCTGAAAACGGTTTACGGAATGGGAGGAGACGCGCCGGAGGAGCCCCGGTTCGCGTGGGCCGAACCCGGCGGAAAAGAGCTGATCCTGCACTTTACGGGGATAAAGGGCGGCTTTTCGGGCGGTTTGGAACGGCCGGAGACGGACAGGCCCGCCGGAACGGCAGCCGGAGGGTTTGAAATCGCGGGGGAGGACGGACAATATGTGCCCGCGGACCGCTGGGTCAGTGAGGAGACGGCGGAGGGGACGGTGATCCGGGTGAGCAGCGAAAAAGTGCCGGATCCGGTGTTTGTCCGGTATCTCTGGACCAACTATGCGGCGGACGGTTTCCTGTACAACGGCGGCAGGATCCCGCTGGCGCCTTTCCGTACCAGCAGGCGGGACGGTTTTTCGCTGGCAGAGTGATGGAAAAAGGCGCGGGCTGAACTGTTATGCTTATGTTTTTTGTTAAACCCTTATGTTTTTTCTGTTTTTTTGCTTTTTTCTGTTTTTTTCTGTTTTTTGCCAAACTCTTCTTGCAATATTAAATGATTTATGTTATTATGGTATACGACATTAAATTATTATATAAAAGGAGGGGTTTTATGGCAGAAACATTTGGCACGGGCTGTGCTCCGGCCGGGGAGCTTCCGGCATTTTTTCAGGGCCTTCGCGTCGTTGGCCCGGCTTCGGAGGAAATCGAGAAACAAAAGGCGGCGTCTCACTCCAGGTCCATACGGCAGGATGTCCAATGCCAGATCGCATCCGTGTCCGTTCCCAAGCTTTATATGAACCAAAAGACAAAGCAGATCTACCAGAACAATGATTTTGCAAAGATCAAGAGATTGGAAGAAAAAACAAGAAATGATCTTAAGTCCGTGTACGACAGGATCAGAAACGAAGGAGCCGGGGCCTGGACCAAGGTGGAAAAGGATGGAAAGGAATTTTATATGTGCTGGTCGGGTTCAGGGTGCATCTGGTCCTGTGTGCAAAATACCGAGGCCAAAGAAGAATCCGGCAAATTTACTGCGGTCGTACAGGTGGGAACCTATTCCAAGTCCAGCTGCATACTGGGTATCCATGATTACAACCTGTCGCTGACGGGAGACGTGGTCAAAACAACGCTTTCCCTGATCATAGCCATAGCGCTCTCCGGTATCGTGGCAGAAGGGCTTGCTTTTCTGGTATCCGAGTTTGCCGCTTTGGTATGTCAGGCCGCAGCCAGCCTGGGTATGGAGGCGTTTTCCTGTACCATAGCGGCCACAGCGGTGACAAATGTGGCCATAGCGCTGGTGGCCGTCATCGCCTTTATCGGTTTGAGTTACCTATGGGAATGGCTGAACCGCCGGTATACGATATGCCTGCGGATCTATAACTGGGATAAGGAGAACGACTGGAGTACCGTATCCTGTTACCTGGACAATGCCCAAATAGCCGGTACCGAGAAAAAAAGCGAATTATTTTCCATCCCCCGGATGACAGATCCGGGAAGCCTTGTCTACCCGCCCGGATTCAAACCTGTGGAGACGCTGGACGCGGTATGCAGCTACGGCATTATCATATGGGAAAACAAGCAGACTTTCATGCAGGGCTGTTCTATGTCAATGGGCCTGAAAAGTTCGGACGGAAATGGCTTTATGTGGGGCTTTGACTGCCCCCGCCTGGCGGACAACAGGCATAAGGCTGCTCCCATGTTATGCGATCCCAAGACGTTTTTGGAAAAATACGCATGGAACGGATCCCCCCTTCGTTTTGGGATCACCTGCGCCGATAACGTTCCCGTCTCTTTTGGCCTGAATGCATTGAGTGGGGCTAAGGACAACCTTTATGACATCAACATCCATATCGGCCACAGACTGAACTGACGTGAACAGAGAGGCGGCGTCAGGTAAGCTATGAAGAACGGAACCGAAAAATAGGCTTCGATGAGCCTTAAAAAACAGAGAAAGCGAGGAATCAATATGAAATCTGACACATCAAACCCGTCCATCCCCTTGAGAGCGCTTCCTTCCTTTTTCAAGGATGCGGCCATCGTCAGCTCCGCCCAGGAAGATTTTCAGTCGGAACGGAGCGAGGTAAAACGGAAAATACTTCAGGCGGATGAGAGGATCGAGAGCAAGCTCGTCAGCGTCTCTTCCCAGGAACTCCATATGAACAGCAACGCCCGGAAGATATACCAGAGTAATGATTTTTCCAAGATCGAGATGCTGGAGAAAAAAATGGACAATGATTTAACGCCCATCTATGACAATATCAAGGAACACTGCGAAAACGCCTGGACAAGAGTAGTAAGCCAGGGCAAAGAGTTTTACATGTGCTGGTCTAATACGGGAAGCATGTGGGCCTATACCCCCACAATTGAAAAAAGCCAGAACGGAACTACCTTCCAGGCCAGTGTCAATGTGGGCACTTATTCTCAAAGCAGCGGGGTCCTTTCCAGCCAAAGTTATACCTTTTCCATCACATCCATGATCGGGGAAGTGGTTCTCTCGGCCGTTGTGGTCTATGCGCTCTCCAAGGCAATACAGAGCGGTGTGGAGTTTTTGGTGTCCAGGTTCGCCGCGGATATCGTGACGGCAGCGGCAAATCTCGGTTTTCAGAGATTTTCCTGCACGGTTCTGTCTAAAGTGGTGACTGGTCTGGCGTGCTGCGTTGCGGCGGTCATAGTCACTATTGGGATCCATTATCTGTGGGAGTGGCTGGTCCGCCGTTACATCATATGCCTGCGGATCTATAACTGGGATGAGCAAAATGACTGGAAGATCTCCGGACAATATCTGGGTAATGCCGTGGTAGCGGGTGGCGGGGAGCAAAAGAAAAATGACGCTCCGCCTACGATCCCCAAAAAAGTCAAACCCGGAGGCAGCGTGACACCGCCTGGATTTCAGCCGTCCGAGGCGTTAGATGAAGTCTGCTACTATGCTATCATGGTATGGGAAAACCGCAATCAGTTTTTGCAGGGCTGCTCCATGGCCCTGAGCCTCCAAAAAGATGGAAGCAACGAGGGATTCATGTGGGCGTTTGACTGTCCCAGGATTGCTGACAACCGGCAGGCCGCCAGGGATGGGATCGGGGATCCGAAAGATTATATCGAAAACTGCCAGTGGGATAAGTCTCCCAAAGATTTCCACATTACGGCGACTTCCCAGAACATACCTGTCTCCTTTGGGCTCAACAAGCTGAGCGGCGCGGAAAATAATCTGTACGAGATCAAGATACAGATCAACCATTAGGCCGGAGGGAGCAGGGCCAAGTTGTCATAGCGGCGGTGCGGCGGCTGCTGGGAAGCGGCAGGGCGACGACAGGGCAAAGCGAGAAACACAGAGAAGTATAAAAAACGCGGAGAAGTATAAAGAAACGCGGAGAAATACAAAGAAACGCGGAGAAATACGGAGAAACGCGGAGAAGCACAAAGAAACACGGAGAAGCACAAAGAAACGCGGAGAAGTATAAAGAAACGCGGAGAAATACGAAGAAACGCGGAGAAATACGAAGAAACACAGAGAAACACAAAGAAACGCAGGGGAACTCAGAGGTATACAGAGAAATCCGGGCGTAACAGGAGATGAGAGAGCGCGTAGGGGCCGCACAGCCCTATGCGCTCTCTTTTTCCCTGCACGGTCTTGTCCTGTCCGGCCTTTCCCCCAATGCGGAAATTTTTACCTTTTGGGCGGGGAAAACGACCTCTTGGACAAAAGGTATTTACAGATCTGCCGTTTACGATATACTGGGAATGTAAGAAAAAGAAATGCCATGGCGGGAAAAAGTTTTAGAGGAAACCAACATGAAAGTCAAGATCGAAATCGAAGAAGGGCTGGAAGAAGAGGAAGTGGTCATACGGTGCGGCAGCCTGAGCCAATCCGTAGTCAGCCTCCAGAATTACCTGTCAAAACAGAACAGCGGGAAACGCTGCCTGATGCTGAACAGGGGGGAGACGGAATACTATGTTCCAATGGAAGACATTTTCTTTTTTGAGACGGAGGGACGAGAGATCCGGGCCCACACGGCGGAACAGATCTTCCTTTGCGGCTACCGGCTGTATGAGCTGGAAGAGCTTTTGCCCGGCAGCTTTATGAGGATTTCCAAATCCGCTATCGTCAACTTAGACCATATCTATTCTATCACCCGCAACCTGACGGCCTCCAGCGAGGTGGAGTTTGCGGGCAGCAACAAGAAGGCGCTGGTGTCCAGAAGCTATTACAAGGCTTTGATGGAGCGGCTGAAGACCAGGAAGCTGGGGAGGTAAAAGATTGAAAATTAAAATTTTCAATCGCGAGATTTGTGTCCGCGCGCTGCTTGACACAAACTCGTTATGCGCAAAGAGCAGCGCGGAAATGAGGTATAAAAATGGAAAACGTACAGGTAGAGTTTGGCGGACAGAAACATAAGAAAAGGTCGGGCCATGTATTTTGGGGCATAGTGCTCCTGATGGGAGCGGCCGCCATCGTGGTGGGCCGGCTGGGGTATTTTGACGAGATCGGCGTGTGGAACATTGTGCTTTCGGCGGCGCTGATCTGTCTTGCGGGAAACGGCATCGCAAGGCACAGCTTTGGGGAGATCCTGTTTTCCCTGGCATTTCTCATTATTGTGAACGATAAGCTGCTGCGGCTGGAAGCCATTACGCCCTGGCCGGTGCTGGGGGCGGCGCTGCTGGGAACCATCGGCCTGAATGTCCTGTTCCCGGGATTTCACAAAAAGCGCAGCATCATGAAACTTCATTTCAACGGCTCTGACAAGACCCATGACGGTTCCGGGCCGGTCTTTGAGGAGAAGTGGGACGGCGCGAGCGTGTCCTATGACAATGCGTTTGGAGGGGTGGTGAAGTACCTGACCGACGAGATCTCCCATGTAAGTGTGGACAATGCGTTTGGTTCCATGCAGGTGTATTTTACGGACGCAAAACTGCTGGAAGAGAGAGCCGCGGTAGATGTGGACACGAGCTTCGGCAACGTGATTCTCTATGTGCCCGCCTCCTGGAAGGTAGTCATAAGCACGGACAATGCCTTTGGGGCGGTGAGAGAGGAAGGGCATTGTAACCCGAACGGCAGCACGGTGCTGTATGTCAGGGGCGATGTGTCCTTCGGATGTCTGCAGATTCGGTATGTGTGAGAGGAGGAGATCGATATGGACGAAAAGAGGGTCTATCACAACCCGGTACAGAGAGGATTCTTCCCGGATCCGTCGGTGATCCGTGTGGGGGATGACTATTATATGGTAAATTCCAGCTTTCAGTATTTCCCCGCCATTCCCATTTCCCACTCCCGGGATATGGTACACTGGCACATCGTGGGCCACGCCATCGCCGATCCGGAGTACCTGGATCTCAGCGATATCCGGGATTCCCACGGGATCTGGGCGCCGGACATCTCCTGTGTGGACGGAAAGTATTATATTTTTGCGACTCTGCGGCTGAACGCGGACGGCGTCCGGGGGAATAACGTGATGCGCAGGCAGCTGGTGATGACGGCGGATCGCCCGGAAGGGCCTTACAGCCGGCCGGTCTGCCTGGAAGAGGACAATATTGACCCCTCTCATTTTGTGGACCGGGACGGCGCCAGGTACATGGTGGTCGCGCCGGGAGCCACGCTTGTTCCCCTGGGAGCCGATTCCCTGAGCCTGGCCGGGGCTGCCGGAAACGTCTGGCCCGGCACAGGGGAACGCTGCCCGGAGGGCCCCCATCTGTTTTGGAAGGACGGCTGGTATTACGCCATGGTGGCTGAGGGCGGTACCGGATACGGCCACGGCATCAATGTAGCCAGGGCGGATTCCCTTTACGGGAAGTATGAACCGTCTCCGCTGAATCCCGTGATGCGCCAGACGGATCCGGATGCGTTCCTCCAGCGGGCGGGGCATGGCAAGCTGGTGCAGGATCAGAACGGGAAATGGTGGTGTTACTATCTCTGCAGCCGGGCCAACCAGGGGCATTATACCACCGTAGGCAGAGAGACGGCGCTGGATCCCGTGGAATGGACGGAGGACGGATGGTTTACCGTAAACGGCGGGCGGGGGCCGAGCCTTGAGCAGGAGGCGCCTGATCTGCCGGAGCAGGTGTTTGAGAGAAAGGGATACGATGATTTTACCGGGGAGAAGCTTGGGCCGGACTGGGAGTTTGTGCGAAATCCGGACAACGGTTCCTGGTCTCTTCGGGAGAGGCCGGGCTGCCTTCGGATCTGGACCCGGGATGGACAGCTGAACGAGATCCGGGCAAAGAATACCCTTGTCCGCCGGGAGCAGGAGCTCTGCTATACCGCCGAGACAAAGGTGGAATTTTATCCGGACCGGGACGGAGAGCAGGCGGGGCTGACCTGTTATTACAGCACCGCCACCTATATCCGGCTGGCGGTGTGCTGGGAGGGCGGCAGGAAGCTGCAGCTGGTGATCAACCGGAATCATGGGGAGGAGCTTGTGGCGGAAGTGCCGGACATAGAGAGTGTGCCGGTGTACCTGAAAGTGGAGGTGGAGCATCTGGCCAGGAGTTTCTATTACAGCTATGACGGGGAGACATGGCTCGACGCGGGCCGCCTGGAGCGCTGCGTTTTCCTCTGTGACGAGGGCGTGCCGGACGATCCCAAACGCCACACGGGGACTATGGTGGGCATCTATGCGAACAATGGGGGCTGCGGCAGCAGGAAGCCCGCGGATTTTTCCTTCTTCCGGTATGAGGACAGGGAAGAAAAAGATAGTAACAGTTCAGCCTGCGCCATTCGCAAAGCCGCGCTTACGCGCTCTCCGGCGCCTTGCGCCTATCTTTGCTCATAAGATGGCGCTCCCTCAGCCGCCAGACATGACGGAAAATTCGTGCGAGCACGATTTT
>CANPYT010000013.1 GCA_947588705.1 uncultured Acetatifactor sp.
TTCTTCGATTTTATGCTAAAAAAGAAGAAAAAGAAGCTGCCGCTTCACGAATTCTCATTCGTTAAAGCGACAGCCCCGCGCGGCATCCACGGTGGCGTGATTGCAGCGGGAATAACAGCCGGCACAGTGCAGATTGCAGCTTGAGGTGATGCTGGCAATCAGAAACGGAGGGATGTGTTCGCCCGCTTTTTCCGCCTCCGCCCGGCGCTTTGACGCCCTTTTGCTGGCTGCCGCAAACCTGACCATGAAAGCGCTCTCGCGGGGGTCTTTCAGGGTAGCTTTCAGAGACTCGGCGACGATCGTCTCAACGCCATGCGTCATATATGCCTGAATGTCAAATGTTTCGTCCATAGCAGGGCCTCCCTTATCCTAAAACCTCTTTTGCAAATTTCTTTACATTTTCAAGGTCATTCTGATCCGGCTTGCCTTTGTGGAGCGCGGCGAAGCTGCCACGGCAGTGAAATTCTCTTGCATCCAGCGGGATCCCTGCCTCCGATGCAAGGGTCTTTATCTGTTTGTAAGTGGATTCGATCATCGCCGCGGAGCTGACATTGACCAGCTTTCGGATTTTGTGGCCGGGCGTTTTCAGAAACTTTTTGACCTTGCCGTCTACTCCCGCCCAATAAACAGAATTGCACAGGAATAAGATATCCACATCCTCCGTAAGCGGTTGGTCTACGCCTTTTGCAGGAACGCCCGCGACCTCCGCAATCGCATCCGCAAGTTTCTTTGTATTACCGCTCTTTGTGTAGTAACGAATCGCAATTTTCATGGCTTTCTCCTCCTACCTGATTCTTATCCTAATTTATTGCTTTCCTTGCCTTTATCTATATTTCCTTTTACAGAAACCATATCGTTCCCCTGAATCGTCACGGTCATCCGCAGCATATTTTCACATAACCTTGAGATCCGCTGCGCCTCGCTATAGATCAGAGAGTGCCAAGCCGCCCTCTAACAGTAATTCCGCAGATCTTGTTTATATTAACACCAAAATGTGACCTGAATATGACCATCTCTTGCACTCAATTATTGCATATTGGCAGTTAAAATGCAACCGGTCAAAACGCCGCGCAAAATCAGCCCGCAACAGCTCGTCGCTTGACAATGCCGCATAGGAAACATTATATTTTGATCCAAGAAACAGGAAAATAGTTGCAGCTGCCGAGGCAAGGCTACAACTATTTCCACATTTCAGATATCATTTCAAGTTTCACGGCCTGAAGCGCTACTGCACCACAAGATTGGAATATCCCATCAGGCTCTCATCCACGGCCCTGGCCGCCTCCCTGCCTTCCCGGATCGCCCACACCACCAGAGACTGGCCACGGCGCATATCGCCTGTGACAAACACATTCTCCCTGCTGGTCTGGTAAGCGCCGGCTTCGGTTTTCACATTGGTGCGTTCGTTTAATTCCACATCAAATGCTTCCGCCACATAAGCCTGAGCCCCCAGGAACCCCGCCGCGATCAGCACGATATCCGCGTCCAGCACCTGTTCGCTGCCGGGGATCTCCTTCTGTTTCATCCGTCCGGTGCCCTCGTCTTTTTCCCAGGACAGCTTTACGATCTTCACGGCCTTCAGATCGCCTTTCTGATCCTTGATAAATTCCTTCACCGTTGCCTCGTAGATCCTCGGGTCATGCCCGTACACCGCAATAGCCTCCTGCTGGCCGTAATCCGTCTTACAGATCTTAGGCCATTCGGGCCAGGGATTGTCTTCCGCCCTCTTATCCGGAGCCTTTGGCATCATCTCGATCTGGGTCACGCTCTTTGCCCCATGGCGGATGGCCGTTCCCACACAGTCGTTCCCGGTGTCGCCTCCGCCGATGATGACTACGTGCTTATCCTTTGTATCCACATACTGCTTATCCGCAAAGTCGGAATCCAGTAAGCTCTTGGTGTTGGCCTTCAGAAAATCTACCGCAAAATAGATCCCCCTGGCATCCCTTCCGGGCGCCTTGATATCCCTCGGATTGGAAGCGCCGCAGGCAAGCACTACCCGGTCAAAATCCCGAAGCAGCTTCTCGGCTTTCACATCCTTGCCGATATCCGTCCCGGTGACAAAGGTGACGCCTTCCTCCTCCATGATCCTGCGCTTTCTCTCCACGATCTGTTTTTCCAGCTTCATGTTGGGTATGCCGTACATCAACAGTCCGCCGATGCGGTCAGAGCGCTCGAACACAGTCACGGAATGTCCCCGTTTATTCAGCTGGTCTGCCGCCGCCAGCCCGGAAGGGCCGCTGCCGATAACGGCGATCTTTTTGCCGGTCCTCACTTTGGGCGGCTTCGCCGCCGCATATCCCTGTTCGTAGGCATTCTCTATAATGGCGTACTCGTTTTCCTTAGTGGATACCGGATCTCCGTTCAATCCGCAGGTACAGGCCGCCTCGCACAGCGCCGGGCATACCCTGGAAGTAAACTCCGGGAAGTTGTTGGTTTTCTTCAGCCTGTTGTACGCCTGCTCCCAGTTTCCCGTATACACCAGATCGTTCCATTCCGGCACCAGATTGTGCAGCGGACAGCCGCTGGCCATGCCGCAGATCATCATCCCCGCCTGGCAGAACGGTACGCCGCACTCCATGCACCGTGCGCCCTGCAGGCTCTGCCTTTCCCTGGGCAGATGCTCATGAAATTCATTGAAGTGCCGGATCCTCTTCTTCGGGTCCTGCTCTTTGCTGACTTCCCTTTTATATTCCATAAAACCCGTCGGTTTTCCCATTTTAATCTCCTCTCCGGGGGATGTTCCCCTTTCGCCCGTCCTTTTTTGCAGGATAGCCTTTCTCAAAGGAACCCGGAACTCACTTCCTGGTATTCGCGTAAAACGCCTCGATCTGCGCCTGCTCCGCGCTCAACCCTTTCTCCTCCATCTGCACGATGGTTTTCAGCACCCTCTCATAATCGTGAGGGATGATCTTCTTAAACTTGGGCAGATATTCCCCAAAGTTATCCAAAATGGCTTTCCCCTTGGCGGAATTGGTCAGCGCCACATGCTCCTGGATCATTCCTTTCAGCTCCAGCACATCGTATTTGGACGTGATCTCGCTGGAAGAAACCATCTCCTTGTTCAGCCTCTTATACAGATCGTTTCCCTCGTCCAGCACATAGGCAATACCGCCGCTCATGCCCGCGGCAAAGTTCTTTCCGGTAGGCCCAAGCACTACCACCCGGCCTCCTGTCATGTACTCGCAGCCGTGATCGCCCACGCCTTCCACCACAGCGCTGGCGCCGGAATTTCTCACGCAGAACCGCTCGCCGGCCACGCCGTTGATGAACGCCTTGCCGCTGGTGGCGCCGTAGAGGGCCACATTACCGATAATGATATTTTCCTCCGCCTTAAAGCGGCTTCCCCTGGGAGGATACACGATCAGCTTTCCGCCGGAAAGCCCTTTTCCAAAGTAATCGTTGCTGTCTCCCACCAGCTCCAGCGTCAGGCCCTTGGGGATGAACGCTCCGAAGGACTGGCCGCCTGCGCCGTTGCAAAGCACACGGTAGGTATCCTCCTCCACATCGTCCCCCAGCTTCCTTGTGATCTCGCTGCCCAGGATGGTGCCGAAAGCCCGGTCCGTGTTGGACACATCCACCTCCACGCTGCGCTTCTGCCCGCTCTCAATGGCTTTCTTCAGCTGCTTTAGCAGCACCTTCTCATCCAGCGTCTTTTCCAGCTCAAAATCATACACCTGTTTCGGGTCAAAGGTACATTTCTGTTTTGTCCCCACATAAGGGTTTTCCAGGATCAGGCTCAGATCCACCTGTTTCTGTGCCGATGTAAGGTTTTCCTTCACCTTCAGGAGATCCGTCCGGCCCACCAGCTCATCCACAGTCCTCACCCCCAGGGCAGCCATGTATTCCCGCAGCTCCTGGGCGATAAATTTCATGAAGTTCTCCACATATTCCGGTTTGCCCCGGAAATTTTTCCGCAGCTCCGGATTCTGGGTTGCCACGCCCACCGGGCAGGTGTCCAGGTTGCAGACGCGCATCATCACGCATCCCATGGTCACCAGCGGGGCGGTGGCAAAGCCGAACTCCTCCGCGCCCAGGATGGCGGCGATCGCCACATCCCGCCCGCTCATAAGTTTTCCATCGGTCTCGATCCGCACTTTATTGCGCAGGCCGTTCATGATCAAAGTCTGATGGGTCTCCGCCAGTCCAAGCTCCCAGGGCAGACCCGCATTGTGGATGGAACTTCTGGGCGCCGCCCCGGTGCCGCCGTCATACCCGGACACCAATATCACCTGGGCCCCGGCCTTGGCCACGCCTGCCGCCACAGTTCCCACTCCCGCCTCGGACACCAGCTTCACAGAGATCCTGGCGTCGGTGTTGGCGTTTTTCAGGTCATAGATCAGCTGCGCCAGATCCTCGATGGAATAAATATCGTGATGGGGCGGAGGGGAGATCAGGGACACGCCGGGCGTGGAATGACGGGTCTTTGCGATCCACGGGTACACCTTTCCCCCGGGCAGATGCCCGCCTTCGCCGGGCTTTGCCCCCTGCGCCATCTTGATCTGGATCTCCTTTGCGCTGACCAGGTACCGGCTGGTGACGCCGAAACGTCCGCTGGCCACCTGTTTGATGGCGGAGCACCGGTCCAGCCCGTCGGGGCCCACCGTCAGCCTCTCCAGATCCTCGCCTCCCTCACCGGAATTGCTCTTTCCGTGAAGCCGGTTCATGGCGATGGCCATGGTCTCATGCGCCTCCCGGGAGATGGAGCCGTAGGACATGGCGCCAGTCTTAAATCGGGTGACAATGGACTCCACCGGCTCCACTTCCTCCAGCTTCACGCCCTTTTTCGGGTAGTTAAACTCCATCAGCCCTCTCAGGTTGCGGATGGAATTTTCATCGTTCACCATGGCGGTATACTGCTTAAACATGCCGTAATCCCCGCGCTTTGTGGACTCCTGAAGCATGTGGATCGTGGCGGGGTTGTACAGATGCTCGTCTCCGCCGCTCCTCATCTTATGGTGGCCCGGACTGTCCAAAGTCAGGTCATTCCCCAGCCCCAGAGGGTCGAACGCCTGGGAATGCAGGGCGTCCACCTGCTTTTCAATGTCCTTCAGCGTGATACCGCCCACCCGGCACACGGTATTGCTGAAATATTTGCTGATCACTTCCGGCGCGATGCCGATGGCCTCGAAGATCTGGGAGCCCTGATAGGACTGGATGGTGCTGATCCCCATCTTGGAAGCGATCTTTACGATGCCGTGGAGCACCGCGTTGTTATAGTCGTTTACCGCCGCATAGTAATCCTTATCCAGCATGTGGTTGTCGATCAGTTCCCGTATGGTCTCCTGCGCAAGGTACGGGTTAATGGCGCAGGCCCCATAGCCCAAAAGCGTGGCAAAATGATGTACTTCCCTGGGCTCGCCGGACTCTAAGATCAGGGCCACGCGGGTCCGCTTCTTGGTGCGCACCAGATACTGGTTCAGGGCGGATACCGCCAGCAGGGAGGGAATGGGCACATGGTTTTCGTCCACGCCCCTGTCGGACAGGATCAGGATATTCACGCCGTCACGATACGCCCTGTCCACCTCCACAAAGAGCCTGTCGATGGCCCTCTCCAGGCTGGTGTTCTTGTAATAGGTAATGGGCACCACCTCGACTTTAAAGCCTTCCGCTTTCATGCTCTTGATCTTCATCAGATCTGTATTGGTCAGGATGGGGTTGTTTACCCGGAGCATGTTGCAGTTCTTGGGGGATTCCTGCAGGATATTTCCCTCGGTGCCAATGTACACGGTAGTGGAGGTGACGATCTCCTCTCGGATGGCGTCGATGGGCGGGTTCGTCACCTGGGCAAACAGCTGCTTAAAATAATGGAACAGGGGATGGTAGGTCCTGCTTAGCACCGGCAGCGGCGTATCCACGCCCATCGCCGCGATGGCTTCGCCCCCGTTCCTGGCCATGGGAAGGATGCTGGTCTTTAACTCGTCATAGGTATAGCCGAACGCCTTCTGCATCCGCTGGCGCTCTTCATAGGTATATTCCGGCACCCGCTGGTTCGGGATCGTCAGATCTTTCAGGAACACCAGGTTGCTGTCCAGCCACTCGCCATAGGGCTGGCGGGAGGCATATTTCTCCTTCAGCTCCTCGTCGGAGATCACCTTTCCCTGAACCGTGTCCACCAGCAGCATCCTGCCGGGGCGCAGCCTTTCCTTCACCCGGATCTTCGTGGGATCAATGTCCAGTACGCCCACCTCGGAGGAAAGGATCAGGGTATCGTCGTCCGTGATCAGGTAGCGGGAGGGCCTCAGGCCGTTGCGGTCCAGCACAGCCCCCATGATATCCCCGTCGGAAAACAAAATGGAGGCGGGGCCGTCCCAGGGCTCCATCATCGTCGCGTAATACTGATAAAAATCCCGCTTGGTCTGGGACATGGCCTTGTCGTTGGCCCAGGGCTCCGGAATGGCGATCATCACCGCCAGCGGCAGATCCATTCCGCTCATCACCAAAAATTCCAGAGTATTGTCCAGCATGGCGGAATCGGAACCGGTCTTGCTGATAGCGGGCAGGATCTTGTGCATCTGGCCCTTGAGATGCTCTGACTCCATGTTTTCCTCCCGGGCCAGCATCTTGTCCGCGTTCCCCCGGATGGTATTGATCTCCCCGTTGTGCACTATAAAGCGGTTGGGGTGCGCCCTTTCCCAGCTGGGGTTGGTGTTGGTTGAGAAACGGGAGTGCACCACGGCGATGGCCGACTCAAAGTCCTCGCTCTGCAGGTCCGCGTAGAACGTGCGGAGCTGCCCCACTAAAAACATTCCCTTGTACACGATGGTACGGCTTGAGAAAGACACCACATAAGTGTCCTCCGTAGACTGCTCGAACAATCTTCTGGCTATATAAAGCCTGCGGTCAAAGGGCAGCCCCTTCCCCACATCCCCAGGCTTCTTTACAAACCCCTGCATGATATGGGGCATACATTCTACGGCTTTGTGCCCCAGCACGTTGGGAAAAGTGGGAACTTCCCTCCATCCAAGGAATTCCAGGCCCTCCTTCTCCACAATGATCTCAAACATTTTTTTCGCCTGGTTGCGGCGCAGCTCCTCCTGGGGAAAGAAGAACATCCCCACGCCGTATTCCCTCTCCCTGCCAAGTTCGATTCCCAGTGGCTTTGTGACTCTGGCAAAGAATTTATGGGGAATCTGCGTCAGGATACCCACGCCGTCTCCGGTCTTTCCCTCCGCGTCCTTGCCGGCCCGATGCTCCAGATTCTCCACGATCTTCAGCGCGTTCTCCACAGTGGCCCGGCTCTTGTCTCCGTTGATATTTACGCAGGCGCCGATCCCACAGTTATCGTGCTCAAATTCTTCCCGATAAAGCGGCGCAGCCGCCTGCTCCCTTTTTACCTCAAACATCGCAGATCTCCTTTCCCCGCGTATCGTCACACGCTCTCGCTTCCTTCGCTGACGCGGCGTTGGCTGGATATGCCTGCAAACGGCCGCGTCCGGCCCCATGCACGCCGCAAAAAGGGCGCAATAAAGCTTTTTCCGCTCCATTGCGCCCTTGTTTCCACTACTATACAACATTTTTCTTCCCATGTAAATAAAAACTTTTTATGGAATTGTCAGATTATTTGACTTTTCTCACTTGTGTTCGTTATTTTCAGTCTCTTTCTTTAATTGTGCCACTATTGTTCCTTTGCCGCCGTTCCCTGACCTTTCTCATTTTCCGTACAGCCGCGCCTTAAGTCCGTGGTACATCCCGGAGAACACCCGGCTCTCCGCCAGGGCGCTCCTGAGAGGCGCAAGAGTGCAGGCCATCAGCGCCCGGTAGCGAAGGAGGTCTCTCCTTTTCATATATGCCGCCGTGATCTCCCTGTGCTCCTGCCTGTCACGCCTGCGGTTTTCCCGGCTCTCCGAGTAACCGCCTCCTTCGTAGGAGGATACGAAAAACCCCATGTGCGCAAACCTGGCCTCCGCCTTATAATAGCACCAGAGGAAATGGTCATAATCCGCCCGTATCCGATATTTCAGGTCATACGGCTTCTCCCGGCACAGCGCCGCGCTGTAAAAGCAGGACTGGTGACAGGGAATGTTCCGGTAGCAGACAAAGCCCGTGATCTGCGGCGGGGAAAGGATGCTGACCCCGTTTTTCCAGCCCACAGTGTCTCCGTAAAGCACCAGCCGCTCCATGTCGGCCCCTGCCCTCCGTTCCTTCTCAAGGCATTCCGCCGTCCGCTCCAGCACCCGGGAATCCGCGAATCCATCCCCGCAGTTCAAAAACAGCACAAATTCTCCTGACGCGCAGCGCACCGCCTGGTTCATGGCGTCATAGATGCCCCGGTCCTCTTCCTGAAAGAAACGGATCAGCGGTTTTTCCGCCGCGCCCGCGCCTGTGGCCCGGGCCGCCTTTTCCCTCCAGCCTTCTACGGAGCCGTCGGTACTGCCCCCGTCCTTGATTATGACCTCAAACTCTCCGTATGTCTGCCCCAGGATGCTGTCCATGGTATAGCGCAGCTTATCCCCCGGGTTGAGACACACCACGATCACTGAAAATTTCACGACTTTCCCGTCTCCCGCAAAACTTTATCTGTCTCTCCGGTCTCAGAATACCTTTTTCCGGCGGCTCAGCCCCCACAGGCAACATGCCGCTGCCGCGAGGAACCCAAAACAGGCCGGGGCGTTCACCAGCCCGGACACCGCAAGATGGGTGTTCCTCATGCCGTAGGCCAGCAGGTTTGCCGCCATGTGGATGGCTATGGAAGCGCCGATGCTTCCAAAGTATTCATATCCGTATACCATCAGGCAGCCCATGACCGTTCCGTAGATCCCCTGCACCAGGTTCATATGGTACAGGCCGAAGATCAGCGCGGAAAAAAGCATGGCCTTCCTCCGGTCTACCATCCGCCGCAGGGCGCCGAAGATCGCCCCCCGGAAAATCAGCTCCTCCGCCACCGGCGTGACCAGTCCATAGCAGACCAGCCCCAGGATGAGGTTTGCCGAAAACTGGTCTTCCTGCACCGCGCGGTAGCTCTCGGACAATTCGATCACCCCCGTCAGTTCCAGCAGGATATTCAGCCCAAGCACCGCGCACACCGTCAGCAGTCCAAAGAGCACATAGCTTTTCCCCGGCTCCCGCCTCAAATGGGCCAGCCGCATATCTTCCGCCGTGGCCGCCAGCATAAGCCTCACCGTGCCAAGCACCGACACCGCCCCCGCGAGATAGCTGACCGCGGCTACGATCACCGAGGTATTGCCGGTAAACCCGATAAGCGCCCCCGCCTCGTCCCGAAGGAAGAAAAACTTCCCGCCTGAGACCGCGTTTCCCGCCTGAAAGAACAGAAGCTGCACCGCGTAAGCCGCCAGGCTCCGCACCATAAGGAACATCAGGAGGGGGAACAGCAGCTGCCAGATCTTCTGAAACGACGTGCCCTTCCGCGGCTCCTCCGTCCCCCGCAGCAAAAACTTCCGCAGTTCCTCCACCGAGCGGACGATATAGTCCGCCCTTGCCTCTTTCAGCTCCTCCATACTGCCGTAGCCGTATGTGACGCCCACGCTTTCTATGCCCTGCGCCCTTGCTCCTTCCACGTCAAACCTCCGGTCTCCGATCATATAGACCTGATCCTTCTCCACCGGCTTTCCCCCAAACAGCTGGCGCAGCGCCTCTTCCACCACCTGGTCTTTCTCGGACCTGGTTCCGTCCAGTTCGCTCCCCACCACCACAGCAAAATACTTTCGGATCCCAAAATGCTCCAGGATCCGCTCCACAAAGACGGTGGGCTTGCTGGACGCCACCGCCAGCTTCAGCCCCCTGGCCTGCAATACCTGAAGCATCTCCGGGATGCCCGCATAGACCTTATTCTCAAAGATTCCCGTGTCGCGGAACCTTTCTCTGTATTTTTCCACCGCCTCCAGAGCTTTCGCCTCATCCATCCGGTAAAATTCCATAAAACTGTCTTTCAGCGGAGGACCGATAAACGGCTCCAGCTTGTCCAGATCCGGCTCCTGGATGCCAAAATGAGCCAGCGCATACTGGACACAGGTGGTAATGCCCACCTTGGGATCCGTCAATGTCCCGTCCAGGTCAAACAAAAGGTACTGTTTCATATCGCGATCTTCCTGCCCTTTCCCTCAAAAAAGGTCCTCCCGGCCCTGCCTGTCAAAAACTCCTCAGCGTATCCCCGTCCTCGTCCACCGTCTTTACCAGCTTCAGGATCTTCACATCATACCCCACATTCTCATTCACCCGGACAGGGACCGTCTCCCCCTCTTTCCTGCCAAGCAGCGCCTTGCCAAGAGGGCTCTCGTTGCTGATCAGATTTTCCAGGGAATTGCCCCGCACCGTAGTGACGATCCGATAGGTCTCCACAGATCCATCGTCCACAAATTCCACTGTCACCGTGTTATTGATCCCTACCTCATCCTCCGCGGAATGGTCGGAGATCACTTTGGCCGTCCGGATCATCCGCTCCAGATAACGGATCCTGCTCTCATTCTGATTCTTCACTTTTTTGGCGGCGTGATACTCAAAGTTCTCGCTGAGGTCCCCGTGGGCCCTGGCCGTCTTTACCTCTTCCAGGGCCTGGGGCCGCACTACCAGCTTCCGGTACTCTATCTCCTCCTGCATCTTTTTGATGTCGCCGGCTGTCAGTTCATCATACATGTCACATTCCTGCCTTTCCTGTCCTATGCCTTGGATGCGCCTCCGTTCCCGGATATCCGCGCTTTTTCTTATTTTTTTATTTTATGTTTTTATATCCTTCCCCCCGCCGTCTCCGCCTCGGCCGTCCGGCCTCCCGTCACAGCCGGACTCCGTAAACCACCGCCACCGCCAGGAGGATCTGGATGATGGCAAAGCGGAACACCGTCTGCGTGTTGGACCACTGCCAGTTCTTCCTCACATGATCGTGCAGCGGCGTCCTCACGTTTTTCAGGATCCGGATCTTCAAAAAACGGAGCAGGAACACTTTTACCAGCCCGAGCCCGCCGTCCAGGATCAGCACCAGCGCCACGGGAATATAGAGCAGCGGGCTTCCCGTTTTCAGGATGGCTATGCTGAGAAACAATCCCATGGAGCGCGAACCCGCGTCCCCCATCATCAGCCGGCTCGGCGTGGCATTGTACCAGAGATACCCCAGGATACACACCGCAAACAGCAGTATAAGGTAGGAGAAATCTCCCCCCACTCCCAAAAGCCTGTCCAGGGTATAGACCGTCATGGCCGAGATGATGGTCAGCGTCCCGGAAAGCCCGTCCACGCCGTCCGAGCAATTGGTCACGTTCACGGAACCCCAAACCAGGATCACCGCCAGCACGGCAAACAGCGCAGGCGGCACCGCAACCTCCACATCAAACAGCGCCAGCCGGATCACGTTGGAGTTGTATTTCAGAAAAGTCATGGCTGTCAGCGCCGCCACGCACAGATCAAGGAACCCCTTTTTGTATTCTCCCCAGGGCGTCTTGGACGCATCGTCCAGAAATCCGGTCATCATGCAGATCACCATCAAGATCAGATAGATCGCCAGTTCCGCGCTCATCGGCGCAAACAAAAGCGCCGCCGCCACAAACGCCAGCACAAAGATAATTCCCGCCCCTCTTGGCTTTCCCGCGGAAAGGTTTCCGTCATGGGCATATTCCCTGCCCGCGTCTCTCGGCAGAAGGCCCTGTAACTTTGCTGTGGCCGCCACGGTGACTCCAAAGGCAAAAAGGATGCCTGCCAGCGCCAGCAGGGAACCGTGACGGTCCGGTAATATTCCAAGCAACATGTCCACTCTCTCCAATCCCCCAAATTATGGGTTAATCATAGCATATATCCGGCGTTTATGCAAACCCAAAACCCGCCGCCGGTTCCCCGCCGGCCCCTTGAAAACGACAGCAGTTCAGCCCGCGCTATGCGCTGCGCAGATCTGCCAGAAAGCGCAGGAGCCGCAAGGCGCCGTCCAGTATCTCTTCCCCGTCCGTGCCGAACAGGATGCCCGCCCAGATCCTGTCTATCCTTCTGGCCACCGGGTGGTTCAGATCCAGGAATCCAATGTGCGGGATCTCATCTGTGATCTCATGGATATCGCCCTGGGATAAAGCCTCGTATTTCGGGACGTGGGTAGTCTGCATGTCCCGCACCTCCAGTTTCCTCAGTCCGGCATGGTCCTTAGACTGGACCTCGCATTCCAGCTGATAGAAGACGGTGGACATATATGTGCCGACCACGTTCGCCTTGTCCGCGGTATCATACGAAAAGACCGCAAAGTTTGTGGAGACATGCATCGGGATCCTGGTCACATGGACTCTTCCCGTCTTTCTTATCTTTGTGGGGACCAGGACCGAGTTTGGCGCAAACACGACCCGCCCGTACCGTTCGGCGATCTTCCTGATCTCCCCGCCCGCCCTGGCGGTATTCCTTTCCTGGGCGTCCGGCCTTCTCTGTAAGGGAATATAGTCATTTATGATCGCCTCGGCGGCAGCCTCGGACAGGCAGTTGAAATCGATAAATTTCGCATCGCCTGTATTCAGTTCAAAAGCATCATGCCAGGCGTTCCTCATCCCTTCCGATAAGGCCACCGTTTCCGCGTACCGGCGGTACAGGGGATCCAGAGAATCAAAAAATACCAGATCAGAAATGCCCTGGCTTCCCACATTTCCCCTGCGGCAGACAGGCGCTGTGTCCGATATGGACGTCAGCCGCGGATTGGACAAAATATACCGCGACACAAAATCCATGGATTCCTTCATCTCACCGCACACAAATCTCCAGCCGTTTTCCATCTCCCGTTCAAACTCGGAAGCCGGGAAGCTTCCCGCTTCCACCCCCGGCAGGATCGGCGCAAAATCGGAAGCGCAATATTCCCCCGTATAGGCCAGCAGCGCGTGAAGATCTATATCGGCGACTTTGTCCCTGCTGTAATAGACTTTGATCTCCTTCGCCGGCTGTCCTGCCCTTCCCACAAAGACACAGGTTTCTTCCGTCACAGCCTCAAACAGGTCCTCCGCCGGATAATGGAAGATCGTGTGCAGCCCGAAATAATGCAGGAGCATGTTCCGGAAGGCAACCGCCTCATCGCCTCTTTCCTTGAGGTGCGCCTTTGGAAAAATACACGCGATCGTAGTGCCCGGCGCCACCATGCAGCAGACAGCCTCCAGGAATACCGCCCCCAGGTTCATCTGCCCGCCGCGGGTCATGGCTTCTCTTCCTGCCATACGCTTTATTGTTTCATAAAAGGGCTGTTTTCTTGCAGCACAATTGATCCCGGCCACAAACGGCGGATTCAGCAAAACCACATCGACATCCCCAAAATAAGAGGGCGGAAGATCGTTGATATCCATCGCGGAAACCTCCGGCGCCCCGGCCCTGCGGATCGTGCCGGGAAAACTCAGGCCCAGCCTGAGGGACAGCAGCCCGGCCAACCTGTCGTTGACGTCATTCGCCTTCAGTCGCGCAGCATCCACATGAAAGACATTGATCGCGGAGCAGATCAGGTTTCCGCTGCCCGCCGCGGGATCACATATTTTCCGGTCTCGCCCCAGTTCAGCTTTCGACATCCTTGCCAGGGTGGATACAAGCTGTGCCAATTCCGAATCTGTCGCCACTTCCCCCTCATGGCGCTTTGTCTCCGACAACCTGTCATGAAGGGCATCCGCCAGGGCCTCTCCGGATATATTGGACTTTCCGAACCGATAAACGTCCGATAAAACAGCTGCCGGGACCTCCTGTTTTGGAAGGAATCCCGCCGGGTCATACTGAAATATCCCGTCAAAGCCCACCCAGGCCGCTTCCTGGCATATCTGCCGCACGTCGCCCCGGAATGTCCTCACATCTCGTTTCAGGTCATTCCTTCCCACAGCGTCAAAAGCCCCCCGGATATATTCATACATCAGTACGGCCATACTGCTTTTCCACGCCCTGTCGTCCGAAGCGACGCTGTCCATATAATCTAAAAACTGTTCCAGCGTAGACGAATAATCATATATATCTTTCACGAAATTACCGATCAGGCGCTTATACGCCGCGGCCAATTTCGCCTCCACCGCCGCCTCATCGTCTGTCAGGAAATTGCATATACGCTCCAGCCCCGGCCGAAGCATCTGCTGGTGGATCCGGGGCCGCGCCGCATCGTGGCGAAAGCTGATCAGCGTCTCAAGGTTTGTAAGGATAAAAAACGGCTTCTCATTCCGCATGGCGTTCATTTGGACATACGATTCCGCCTGAAACTGCCACCTGGTGCTCTGGACATCACCGGGCGTCCTCTTTACCTCTACCACACACAGGTATCTCCCCGTGGCCCTGTTTTCGATGACAAAATCCATTTCCAGGGAGCCGGTGCGTCTGTGGTGTATCACCTGATAGGCCCCTGATAATCCCAGGTCCGCCAGCGCCCTGTTCAAAGCCCGTTCACACAGCGGATGAAACACCCTGACCTCTGAGTCGGAATACAAAATCATGTTTTTCTCCATTTCCTCGCTGTTCTCTGCGCATAGCGGTGAAGAATTCCCTTTCCGATCTCCGGATCAGTCTTCCCCGCTGATATATTCCTTTAGCTTATGGGCGATCACCCTCGCCAGCATGGGCGGGACGGCATTCCCCACGATCAGGTTCCTTCCCTGCTTGCTGGACGAAATGACTTCATAAGAGTCCGGAAACGACTGCAATCGCAGCGCCTCCCTGACCGTTATCAGCCTCTGCTCCGAATAATGGATGTTGCATCCCACGTTTGGCCGGTTAAAATACGTATTTATCGTATAGGACGGCTTGTCCGGAGAAAGCCTGCCATAGCAGGTGGTATGGCCCCCATCCCTCTGGAGCCTCCGTATCCTGGCGGAATCCACCTCCGCCGGTATATCCATGTAATTCCCGCCCGGCCTGACATGTTCGATGATATACCTGTCCAGTTCGCTCAATCTGGAAACAAAATGCTCCGAGACATCCTCCCGCCCGTCCTTCCTCATGGCCGCCTGGTATTCGTTCTGCGGCGGCATCGCATACCGTACTCTCCCGCTCTCGTCAAAAATAGCCTCCGGCAGGTCTCCCAAAGCTTCCTCCGCGCTCACATACCGCTTTAATCCCACACCCTCTTCACTGTGAGTTGCTTCGGGAAACTGGAACTCGTCCCCGCCGCGCAGCCCCACGATAAGGACCCTTTTCCTTCTCTGCGGGACGCCGTAATCCGCAGCATTCACGACCTTGGAGGAAATATGGTAGCCAATGTCGTGGAACGCCTGTTTCAGCAGATCCACTATATATTCTTTCTGTGCGTTCCGGGCCGACAGCAGCCCCGTGACATTTTCGAATACGAACGCCCTGGGCCTGATGTGTTCTATGATCTCTATATACCTCCAGACCAGCTGTCCCCTTGCGTCCTCCACGTTCCTGTTCCCCGCCAGCGAAAAGGACTGGCAGGGCGGGCCTCCTATCACGACGTCCGCTTTCGGGATCTCGCTTAGGGGCACTTCATTGATATCCCTGCAGATAATATTGTCCTGCAGATTGTGCTTATAGGTGGCAACCGCATTGGCATTGTTGTCCACAGCCCATATGATCTCATAGCCCTCCTGCCGGAATCCCAGGTCCAAGCCGCCCCCTCCGGAAAACAGGCTGACAATCTTAACGGACATATCCGTATGCCTCCAATCGCTTTCTTTTCACATCTTCACACGCCTGAATGATGCGCTCCGGATCCGTTCCCGTGTATTCCGATAAAAGCCTCGTTATGTTTCCTATGATCCCCGGGTCGGAGCTTTGCGCCAGCTCCTTTGCCAGGGAGGCCAGCCGGTCCCTGCAGCCGTCCGCCATCCTGTCAATATCCGCAAATTTCAGATTTTCAATATCATATCTCTGCAGCTTTAACAGTCCGGCGCCATACTTCTTCCCCATCGTTTCCAGCTGGTAGTAGGTATAATGGTTATTCAGCAGCGCAAACATCAGGTACTTGTCGATCTTCGGATACAGGATATAAAAATTGTCCCGCGCCAGGACATTTGCCGTGTTCATCACAAATTTCATATCATTCCTGACAAAATAGCTGAATAAGATACCGTCGCTGTCAACAGGCTTCAGCGCATACCATTCCTCCCGCCGCTGCGCCTTCTCATATAAGGCTTTCGGCGTCTTCTTCTCTTCCAGCTGCCGCTCAAAGCCCCTCAGGTAAGCCGCCGTCTCGGCGTCTGGCGTCTCGCCCGGGGAGATCATCAGCAGCCTGTCCGTTTCGGCGGAATCGGTGTTGTATCCCGTCACAGCCTTAGGGGTAGACAAAATCTCCCGCTGGAATCTCCGGCTCTCCGCCGAGGAAACAGGCGGATTTATGAACATGGCGTTCCACCCTGTCGTCAGCCCTCTCCGTATGCGGGAATATGCCTGAAAGGGCCTGTTCAGGGAAAACGCCATATCGTCCGTCCATCCGTTCCTTTCAGACAATTCCTTCCCTTTGAGTTCCATATACACGGGGCTGTGGCCCAAGTTCCCTTTTTTCCCCTTTACCATCTTCAGGATCACAACATCCACCAGCGCATTCTTCTCAAACACATCTCCGCTGACATGGACCTCCTTTACGATAGACATTTCCGCCAGCAGCACCCGCCGAAAGCTTTCGCCGCCCCGGGCCTGCATCCAGCTGCTGGGGAAAATGACGATAAGCTCCCCGTTTTCACATAAAAGGTCCGCCGCCTTTATGAGGAAGTACATATATAAGTTCGCCGTGCCCGGCAAGCCGTTGTATATAGGATTTTCCCGTATATTCTTTTTCGTTATCCCGTATCCTTCCAGCTGGTCGATCTTTTCCTGCCTGACATACGGCGGGTTCATTATGATCCCATCGTACCGGTATCCGGGCGAAAATGACAGAAAATCTCCCCGGAACAGCTTATAACAGGGATATTTCGGCTTTACCGCATCAAACAGCTCCGCATCGATCTCGCACCCCTCCACATTGAGGTATCCCCGGTCCCGACACGCCTTCAGGAAAGCTCCTCCGCCAAAACAGGGTTCTAATATCCGCGCATCCTTTTTACAAGAGAACTGTGCCGCCATGTACCCGGCAACGGTTTCTCCCGTAAACACCTGACCTAAATCCATATCGCTCCTCCGAAAACCTGCTGCATTCTTTCCTGACGATACCAGATTATATGTACAAAAAAATGGACTCAGTTCTCCCGAATCCCTGTTTTCACTCCACGATTATTCCCGTCGATCACAATCCATTTTAATTTTTGTGCCCCGTTTTGTCAACCATTTTTCCCGCTGTGCGCCTGCCTTTTTTCCCGCTGTGCGCCTGCCTTTGCCCACAAAAAAGCGCGGGGGCTGAGCTGCCTCTTTCCCTGCAGCAGCTCAGCCCCCGCCCGGAGAAGCTTCCCTTCTCACTTTCTAAGCCGGAACTCCGCGATCATATCCGTCAAGATCCGTGCGCACTCGCCAAGCTGTGAAGAGATGGCGGAGTTTTCCTGGGCACACGCCGCGTTGCTCTCGACCATATCGCTGATCTTCCTGATGCTTGAGGAGATCCCGCCCGCCGAGTTTTTCTGGGTCTCCACAAAGCTCACGATCTCATCGACCATACGGGTGTTTCCTGCGGAATACTCCGCACTGTCCACAATGGTCTTATCCGTCTTGGCAACAAGGTCTTTCCCCTTCTTGACCGACTCCAGGGAGCGCGTGATCACCTCGCTGATCTTGTTGCTGGCCTGGGTGCTGCTGGCGGAAAGAGAGGAGATCTCCTCCGCCACCACCGCAAACCCCCTTCCCGTGTCCCCGGCCCGTGCCGCCTCAATGGACGCGTTCAGGGCCAGCAGGTTGGTCTGGCTTGCGATCGCATTGACCTCCGACACAAACCCAGCAATTTCATCATAGCAGGTCACGATCTCATCCATCGCCTTGACCAGCTCGCTCATCTCCGTGCTCCCCAAAGACAGACGCGCGTTCACAAGATCCGTGTTTTCCTTGATGGAGATGGCATATCCGGCTATCTTTTCCATATTGTCCGTCAGATTCTTCATCTCCTGGGAAGCGCTCTGCACTGCCTCGCTCTGGTTTGTCGCCGCCTCGGCCACATTTTCGCTGGTTTTGGACAGATCCTCCGAATACTGTAGCACGGTCGCCGCCTGTTCGTTTATCTCCGCAAAGCTCTTGTTGAGCACCCGCACAATGTCCAGCAGGGCGTTCTTGATCTTCTCATAATCCCCGGTGAAATCTCCCTCCACCTCAAAATCCAGGTTCTTTTCCGAGATCGCCGTCACCGTGTTGGTAATTCCTGATATGTAGTGCTGAAGGCTCTTCATGGTGTCATTGAGCGCTAAGGTGAGGGCGTTTACTTCCTGGGAATGCTCATCTACCCGGAAAGAGTAATCCAGCTCTCCCTCCGATATCTTGCTCACATTGGCCGCCAGCTCCTCCAACGGCTCGAACATGGGATTGAGCCCGCCGGACAGCTGTCTTTTCACCAGTCCGCCGACCACTACGCCCAGCGCCACGGCCAGCAGGACCGTGACAAGGATCACGGTGAACACTCCTTTGAGGGAGATCACGGCCACCACATTCCATCCGGTGGATTCTACCCCGTCGCTGATCGCGAATTTCAACCCGCCGCTGTAATCCCAGATCAGCTTTGTGGCCAGCTCCTTTTCACATACCTTCCGATACTTTCCGCCAAGCGCCTCCGATACATTCGTGCTCTTTCCCACGTTCAGCGCGATCTCTTCATCCGGGTGCGTCAGGATGGTCCCCTCCCCCGTGGTCAGGAACACATAATTTCCGCCGTCGTAGGATCCCTCGATCAGTGTCACAAGGTCGTCCATGTACATGTCAAGGCCCGCCACTCCAAGGAACTCGCCGTCCCTGTATATCCCCTTGGAAAGAGTGATGCAGATATTGCCGGTCTGCTCATCCACATACGGCTCCGACACATACACGCCATCCCTGGCCGCCGCCTCCGCATACCATTCGCGCTCAGTCACCAGGAAATCATCCTCCGGCACCCATCCGCCCGACATGTAGGTCATGATGCCATCCTGATAAACGACGCCCTCCTGTTTCACACAGACGTAAACAGCGGACACATCGCTGTGCCTTTCCACCATGGCGTCAACATAGCTGTAATAGTCCGCCTCCGCCATACCGGAAGCCACCCCGGTGGCGACCGCGTCAATAAACGCCACCTTTTCCGACATTGTATTGTCGATCTGGGAACCATACAGCTGGACATGCTCGCTGTTGTTTTTTACAGTATAGTACAAGATCATCGCAAGCGCGATACATCCCGCCAGCACACAGATCCCCGCAATAATACGCCTGATCAGCAGGTTCGCCTTCCGGTTGACATTTAAGCTTAATTTCTGTAATTCCATTTTGACCTCATCCTTCCCGTCTGAAAATCCCCCCACAGAAACTCCCCAAACCCCTGAACGAAATAATTTTACAATATACCTTTTTTCAGCACAAGCATTTTTCAGGGAATGGCTTTCCGTGTTCAGGAAATCTCATCGGCTAAACTGCAGATATTCCAGGTCAAAACTGCTGCCCGGGAGGAAGATCAGCTCCACCCGGCCCCTGCCCTTTAAGCCTTCCAACGCAAAGACCTGTTCCCGGCAGGCTCCTTCCGTTCCCGCAAATTCAATGATGTGGTTGGAAACCTCCCCGGACTCGTCCGTAAAGTGCAGGTGGATCGTGTTGCCGGACAATGCCGTTCCCCCGCAGAGAGTCAGCTTCGACGCGCCGTCCGCCCCAAAATCCATATCCTCAAACACCAGCACCACATTGTTTCCGATGCCCCGGACTGCCCTGCCCTCCCGGCGGAAACTGTCGCCGTACATGGCGGAGGCATCCGCCGCCCACAGCCGCTCATAGGCTTTTTCCGGCTTCCGGAACACAAACCCTTTGATATGTACCTTCTCCTTCAGGGTGAAAGCGACCGTGGCGATCCCCCTGATCCGCTCCGGCAGCTTGTAAGTCTCCTCCTGATAGGTATTCCAGATGGAAGGTTTCTGATAGACCACGGAGGCGAGGACCCTGCTCCCCTCCTCGAAGGGCATCCCCAGCCAGATATCGATGTCATAAGGTTTCCCATCCAGCGCAAAGACGGGAAGGGTAATTTCGTCTGAGCCGAAATCCCCAAAGTCCACGTTGTCGTAAACCGGGCCGCTGACCGTTCCCCTGTCCGTAGCCACGCCCTTCTCGTTGCCGTTGCCCAGCTGCCCGCAGGCTCTGGTATACAGGCCGCCCGCCACGAACTCATAGGGATCCAGGAACGCCTGCCCGAGGCCCTCCGCCCGATATTCCAGCTGCGAGATCAAAACCGTGCGCTCCCCGTCCTTCACCATGCAGCGCACCACAAATTCCCCGTCTCCCCTGGCGGTGACCCGTGCAAGCAACCTTCCCTCCGGGTCTTCCAAGGGCTCCACGCTTGCAAAGCTCACCGGGATCCCCGCCTGGTTCACAGCTTTCCACACTATCTCCCTGTCCGTGGCAGCGGCGGGATACAGCTTCAGCTCCAGGGTCAGCTCCCTCTTCTGGGTTGTGACGCAGCATCCGTCCAAAGCCCGCAGCTCGGCCTTTCGCACGGGGATCCGCCCCGGCAGGTCCTTTCGGGCCGTCGGCAGGTTCCGGCAGTCTTCCAGATATTCCTGGTCCGCGCCGCCGGCCTCCACAGCCTGCAGCGTAAGCTCCCCGCTCTCCAGGCCCCGGCCCTCCGTCCGCAGCCTGATCTCGCCGGCCTCCCCGGTGCTCCCAACCACCGCAAGCAGCTTGCCCGAGAAAAGCTTCCTCACATTTGTCTTGTATTCGTCGTAATCCGTGCTGTCGCCGTTGTCCATCCCCAGGAGGCGTCCGGGGCCCTCGATGGAAACCTTTACATAATCGGAAGCGTTTTCCACCTTGTTTCCCTGCTCATCCAGCGTCTCGATCTCAACAAAGCACATATCCCGGCCATCGGCCCGAAGTATTTCCTTGTCCGCCGTCAGCACGATCCGGCGGCTGTCGCCGAAGGAAGTCCGGCTGTCCTCCGCCACCTCCCGGCCCTCATCGTCATAAGCCACCGCCCGGATGGTGCCGGGCACGTACTCCAGCTGCCAGTCCGCCACCAGTTTTGTCCCATGGGCATGGTCGATCTGGCGTCTGCCCTGGGAGACGCCGTTCAGGAACAGCTCCACCTGGGGCGCGTTGGTGCAGGCCCGCACGTCCACCTTCTGTCCGGGGTTATGGTCCCAGTAAGGGAACAGGTGTACCATAGGGGCCTTTTCCACATCCGTCCACTGGGACTGGAAAAAGTAGAAAGGATCCTTGGGGAAACCGGCGGTGTCGATCTGTCCGAAATAACTGTTCTTTGTGTGGTAGGGAGTCGGCTCTCCGATATAATCAAAGCCGGTCCACAAAAACTGCCCCAGGATAAACTCGCAGTCCCTGTCGTCAACGATACAGTATTCCCAGCTTTTAGCCCCCCAGCTGGTGCAGCAGTTTCCCAGAGACGAACACTGCTCGTCATCGTCGGACAAAACCGACTGGCTTAAGGGGAACCGGTAGATCCCCCGGCTGTGCACCAGCGAAGCCGTCTCGCTGCCGTACATGATCCAGTCGGGATGCTCCCTGTGGTGCTCCGCATAGCAGTGTTCCCCATAGTTATACCCCGCGACCTTCAGGATGTCCGCGCATTTCTGGGCCCCCTCCCAGGGCATATAGTTAGAGCCGATGGTGACAAGGCCGTTTCCCCTGGGGTCATGGAGCTTTACCATTCCCTGGAGACGCCGGGTGATCTCCTGGCCGTGCTCGTCCGCATGAGTGTCATAGATCTCGTTCCCGATGGACCACATCAGCAGGCAGGGATGGTTTCTGTCCCTGCGCACCCAGCTGCGCACATCCGCCGGGCACCACTCCTTAAAGAAACGCCCATAATCGTATTCCGTCTTACAGCGCTCCCACATGTCAAAAGCCTCGTCCACCACCAAAAATCCCATCCTGTCCGCCAGCTCCATCAGTTCGGGAGCCGGCATATTGTGGCTGGTGCGGATGGCATTACATCCCATCTTTTTCAGGATCCGGAGCTTCCTCTCGAAAGCCGGGCCGTGGAAGGCCGCGCCAAGGCATCCCAGGTCGTGATGCTCGCAGACTCCGTGGATCTTTACATGACGGCCGTTCAGGAAAAATCCCTTCTCTCTGTCAAAATCAAAACGGCGGAATCCCACGGTAATGTCCTGGCGATCCAGCATCCGGCCCCCTTCTTCCCCGAAAAGCTCCACCGTCAGCCGGTAGCACTGAGGATCCTCGATATCCCACAGCTTCGGGGACGCCACTTTGGCGCAGATACCGGCCATCCCCGGCGCAGACCGATCCGTGCCGTACTCTCCCTCCGGCCTCTCTCCCGCAGGCCGTTTCCACTGGTGGAAGCCGAAATCCTGCACAAGTTCTTCCCCCTGCCACAGGGAATAGCGGCAGACCGCCTTCTCCCAGCGGCTCCCGTCCAGCTCCGTCTCCGCCTCCAGGCGAAAGCCGTCCTCCTCCGGCCGGATGACCACATACGTCCCGTCAAGGGGCAGATAGGCGCTTCCGCACCGCTTCATCCAGACTTTTCGGTAGATCCCGGCTCCGGAATACCATCTGCTGTTGGGAGACTGGTGCCGCACCTGGACCAGGATCTGGTTTTCCCCCGGCTCCACCGCGTCGGTAATGTCCATATCAAAGGTGGAATAGCCGTATTTCCAGTCTCCGATCTTCTTTTGGTTCACGTACAGGGTGGAGTCCATATATACGCCCTCAAAGCGCAGGATCAGCCGCTCGTCTTTCCCGGGCGCTTTCTCCGCGGAAAACTCCTTCCTGTACCATCCCGTGCCGTCCTGATACAGGTCTTTGGCGTTGTAGATCAGCCAGTCATGGGGCAGTTCCACCGGGGCAAAATCCGCTTCCCTGCCTTGGATATCCCGGATCTCCGTCCCCGGCTCCGTCCTGAGAAATGTCCACCCGTCATAAAAAGGAATCAAATGTGCGTTCATATCTACCTCTTTTCCGCCGCCTGTGCGGCTATTATTTTTCTTTTCCCGTTTTCTCCCGGCCGCTTTCCAAAAAACGGCCTCCGTCACTTCCATCCTCCGGAAAGACCAGCTTCTGATACACGCGGCTTTGGACGGAAACGGCCTCCCGGAGCCGCTGCTCCGCCGCCTGCACCTCCTCTAGGAAGCCCATGGCAGAAAGGCGCGAAGCCCCCGCCCCCCAGATGATCATCTGCTCCAGCGCGTCGGAGGTCGCCACCGTCACCCGGTATTTTCGTCCGATCCGGTGCACCGTCTTTTCAATATACTGATCCGCCGTCTCCGCCTCCTTTGTATAGACCACGTAAATATTGTGGTACTGCGCCACGGAACCCGGGTTCCCCTTGACTTTGTAGGCGTCAAAAACCAGGATCAGGGTACAGCCCGCGTATCCCTGATAATTACAGCAGATATCCATGAGCCTGTCCCTGGCGCTGTCGATGTTTACGGCGGCGAGTCCGCGAAGCTCCTCCCAGGCGAAAATAATGTTGTAGCCATCCACCAGAAGATACTCTTCCCGGCTCTCCCTTTTCCCGGTACCGCCCCCGCGGCGGTCCCTTTCCCCTCCGCCCGGAGGATCCCTGTTTTCCGCGCCGCCTGAGGGATCCGGAACAATGTCCTGGCTTTGCCTGTGGTAGCGGTAAGGTTCATAGTCCCGGATACTCTTTCTATAGGTGCTCTGAAAGATCTGTTCCATTTCCTCCTGGGTGATATCGCGGGAGCCGCCGCTTCGGGCCCTGCTTTCCCCCGGCCTCCCGGCTGCCCCGGCCCGTTCCGGGAGATCGGCGCCCTCCCCAAAGGCTTCGCCCTCCCCGGGCTTCCAGCCGCTCTCCAGATGGGCATATTTTTCCACCTGGTCCCAGGTCACGGGGAAACCGGCCCCGTGGGCGCAGAAAACGGAAGAAGAGGGGTTTTCCGTATCCCTGTCCGGGTCATACCCCACGGAGGCGATGACTTCCTCCGCATTATGACAGGGCTCATAGCCTTTCAGCGCGAAAGAGATCCGCCCCAGCCCCCTGGTGTAAGCATTCACTTCCCTGGGGTAGGAGCTGAATCCGGCAGCAGGCACCGTTCCGGTGAGAATGCCCCGCTCCCCTTCCGCCACAGGCGGGTCAAAACGGCCGTGCATCCGGCTGATATCGGACATGGCCCGGCCAAGCTGTTCCGCGGGAACTTCCAGCGTAAACGAGAACACCGGCTCCAGCAGTATATTCTCAGCCTTCATCAGCCCCTGGCGCAGGGCCCTGTAGGTGGCCTGGCGGAAATCCCCGCCCTCCGTATGTTTCAGATGGGCCCTGCCTGTGAGCAGCGTAACTTTCATATCCGTGACGGCAGACCCCGTCAGCACACCCGGATGGGTCTTCTCCTCCAGATGGGAGATCACGAGGCGCTGCCAGTTTCTGTCCAGCACGTCTTCGCTGCAGGCCGTCGCAAACTCCAGGCCGCTTCCGGGCTCGCCCGGCTCCAGCAAAAGATGTACTTCCGCATAATGGCGCAGAGGCTCAAAATGCCCGATGCCGACCACAGGCCCGGCGATCGTCTCCCGATAGACGATGCTGCCGTCGGCAAATCCCACCTCCAGGCCAAACCGCTCCTGGATCACATTTTTCAGTATCTCGGTCTGAACCTCGCCCATGACCTGCACGTGTATTTCCCCGGACGCCTCCTTCCAGACAAGATGCAGCTCAGGAGCTTCCTCCTCCAGCTGACGCAGCTGCTCCAGCGCTTTCAGCACATCCGTTCCCTCCGGCAGCACCAGCCGATAAGTCAGCACTGGCGCCAGCACCGGGAGCTCACTGTTCTTCTCCGCCCCCAGCCCCTGCCCCGCAAACGTCCGGCCCAGCCCTGTCACGGCGCAGATCCCGCCCGCCGCCACCTGTTCAGCCGCCTCGAATCGATTCCCGTTGTAGATCCGCAGCTGATCCGCTTTCTCCTCCCAGACCTGCTCCGGCCCGGCGGCGCTGCTGACGTTGCTCACGGGCATTTTCACCTGAAGCACACCCCCTGTCACCTTCAGATGCGTCAGCCGGTTCCCGCCTGCATCCCGGGAGATCTTGTATACCCTGGCCCCGAACACATCCGGGTACTCCGGAAGCCGGGAAAATCTCCGCAGGCCGTCCAACAGCTCCTCCACGCCCTCCAGACGCAGCGCCGACCCGAAATAACAGGGGAAAACCTGCCTGCGGGAAACGGCCTCCGCCACGGACATCTCACTGAGGGCCCCCGTCTCCAGATATTCGTCCAGCAGTTCTTCGCTGCAGAGAGAAAGATTTTCCGCAAATTCCGGGCTTCCCTCCGCCTCCGGCCCAAACTCCATGCAATTCTGGTCCAGCTTTTGGCGCAGCTGCGCCAGGAGCTTTTGTCTGTCCACATCCGGCCGGTCCATCTTGTTTACAAAGAGAAACGCCGGGATCCCATATTGCCCCAGCAGCCGCCAGAGCGTGGCCGTGTGCCCCTGTACGCCGTCGGAGCCGCTGATCACCAGGATACAGTAATCCAGCGCCTGCAGGGTTCGCTCCATTTCCGCGCTGAAATCCACATGGCCCGGCGTGTCCAGCAGCGTCATGTCCAGCCCCTTCCAGGAGACTCTTGCCTGCTTGGAAAAGATGGTGATGCCCCTCGCCCTCTCCAGGGCAAAATTGTCCAGAAAGGCGTCGCCGTGGTCCACCCTGCCGGGCTTTCGCAGGAAACCCCCGGTATAGAGCAGCGCCTCGGAGAGAGTCGTCTTTCCCGCGTCCACATGGGCCAGGATGCCGATGACCAGTTGAGTGCCTCGCATAACCGCTGTCTCCTTTCTGCAAATAAACATATCAGTAACAGTTCAGCCAGCCGCCTGATTTGACGGAAAATCGTGCTTGCACGAATTTTCCGTCATGTCTGGCGGCTGAGGGAGCGCCTTTTTATGAGCAAAGATAGGCGCAAGGCGCCGGAGAGCGCGTAAGCGCGGCTTTGCGAATAGTGCGGGCTGAACTGTTACGCATATCAAAAATAATCAAAAATAACCAGCTTGACAATCCCTCCGTTATGTCTTATAGTAGCCATAACAAAACAACCGCTAGGGGAGCACATCGCTGAGATTGAGACGGCGTGAAACCGTCTCTGACCCTCATTACTTGAACCGGGCAATACCGGCGTAAGGAAGCAAGACAGCCCTTTTTTCTGAATGCGCAGGCCGGCTCCGGCCGATTTCCGCCTGCCGCGTCCATATGGGCTGCGCCCGCTGCCGCGGGTCCGATGGGTTCCTCCTTGGCAAGAATAAGGAGGATTTTTTATGTTGTACAATGTAGTAGTTGACGATTGGGATACCAAGACCTACGTTCCCACCACCCTTGGGATCATCCTGCTGGTGGCGGCCATGCTCGCCCTGCTGGCCGGGGCCCTTGTGTTCGCAAGGAAACAGGCCATAAAGTCCGGGAATGAGAAACCCGCCGGGAAGCTGACCGTAAAACAGCTGGTCTTCTGTGCCATGTCCCTGGCCCTGGGAACCGCCCTCTCCAACCTGAAACTGTTCGAAATGCCCTGGGGCGGCTCCGTCACCCTGCTCTCCATGCTGGTGATCTGCCTGCCGGGCTACTGGTTCGGCCTGGGCGCCGGAATCCTCACCGGCGTTGCCTACGGTATCCTGCAGCTTGTGATCGACCCCTATGTCCTTTATCCCCTCCAGCTTCTTGTGGATTATCCCCTGGCCTTCGGTGCGCTGGGGCTCTCCGGCCTGTTCTCCGAGTCCAGGTACGGCCTGATCAAGGGGTATATCGCGGGAGTCATCGGACGATATGTGTTCGCCGTGATCTCCGGTTTCGCGTTTTTCGCCGAATATGCCTGGGAGGGCTGGCATCCCCTTCCCTATTCTCTTGCGTACAACGGCAGCTATCTGTTTGCGGAAGCCGCCATCACCCTGGTCATTTTGGTCCTTCCCCCTGTCCAGAAGGCGTTCGGCCAGGTGAAACGGCTGGCCCTGGAATGACATTGCCGGCCGAAAACAGCGTACATCCCTGCTGGATAAACTGCTGGATCTTCCGGTCGATATCCGGGACGGTAACGCCCAGTTTTTCCGCCAGGCAGGACTTACAGAGGAAGCTTTTGCTTCCTCTGTTGATAAATTTCTTATGTGCGCCGATTTCGTTATAGGTCAGTTCCCTGCCGCACTGCATACAGAGGCTCATGCCAGGTCCACCACCTTCGCGCGGTACACCGCACAGTCAAAAGGCTGCAGTTCCTTGATAAAAGAGGCATTCTTTACGGTAAAGTCCTCGCCGGTCCAGACTTCCTTCATCTTCAGCGTTTTTCCCGTGCTGAAGGGAAGACCTATCTCGTCCAGGTTCACCCTTGCATAAGTTTTCTCCTCCCTGAGATTGAACAGGCCGATGGCCACATCGCCGCCCGCCAGCTGTTTCGCGTAGAGAAGCAGGTCGTCGCCGGTCCAGGTCCCCGCCATCTTCACCGGCTGGCGGCAGGCCGGATCCTGATTGATGCGGATCATCTCCTCATTGGTGAGAATATCCAGGGATGCCTGGCTCATCCCGCGGATGTCGCATCCGATCATCAGCGGCGAACCCAAAAACGCCCACATGGAGAAATGCGTCTTGTACTGGGTGTCATTACATCCCTGAAGCCCCACATTTCCCTTTCCATACATGCCTACCACCAGCATATCCATGTCATTGAAGCACCCCACGCCGTTGTAGGGATGCAGGCGCTCCTGCTGCTTTACAAGGCTTTTGATGGATTCCCAGGTGTCAAAGATATCCCCTGTGGACCGCCACATGGACGCGCCGGTACTCTTGATCCACTCATGGGTCTCGTCCGCTCCCCAGGAGCAGGCGCTGAACAGGATATCCCTGCCGCAGTTTTCCAGCGCAAGCCCCATGCGGCTGTAGAGATACTTCCCGTGGATAATGGGGCTGTGGTAGCAGTAGTCATATTTCAGGAAGTCCACCCCCCATTCCGCAAAGGTCTCCGCGTCGATAAACTCATGCTCGAAGCTTCCCGGATATCCGGCGCAGGTCAGATTCCCGGCACAGGAATACATGCCGAACTTTAACCCTTTTGCGTGTACATAATCCGCCACCGCTTTCATCCCGTGAGGGAATTTTGCGGGATCCGCCACAAGCCGCTCCCTGCTGTCCCTCTCCTTCAGCGACCAGCAGTCATCGACCACAAGATACTCATACCCCTTTCCCAGAAGCCCTTTCTCCACCATCGCATCCGCCGTGTCAAAGATCAGCTGCTCGCTGATCTTATCCCCAAACGTGTTCCAGGAATTCCACCCCATGGGCGGCGTCAGTTTTACCATCTCGATCTTCCTCCTTTTTGGGATCTATAATGTTACCCACCGTTTGAAACGCCCGCCATAAACGCCTGCGCGGGCATGGGCGCCATATGATTCTACGATACTATACCAGGCCCCGTCAGTCAACCGGATCCGGGCTTTGAAATTGATTCCAGGTGAAACGAGTACAGGAGCCTTTCCTTTACGGGCAGCCCCATCAATTTCTGCAGGGCCTCCTGATAGTAGTCCAGCTGCGTCTCATACCGGTTCCAGAGCTCCTCCATGGTATCTACCGCGTCCGTCTTATAGTCCAGCAGCACCATACCGTCCTCCTCTACAAAGAACACGTCGATGATCCCCTGGATCAGCAGGGTCTCCTCCGACGGCAGTCCGGCATTCAGGCGTTTCGCGTCGATCCCCAACACGAAGGGCTGTTCCCGGTAGAGTTTCCCTGCCCTCTGGGCCCTCCACATACGGTAGCCCAGCGGGCTTGTGAGAAATCCGAGGATCTTCCTGTCGCGCACCGCCTCCCGGTACTCCCGGCTGAGCCGCTTTTCGGCCACCTGGCCCTCCAAAAACTCCGCAAGCGCCTCCTTTAATCTTTCCCGGGACATGCCGCTTACAAAGGCTTCATAATCGCCGGGGAAGCCCTCCGCGGCCCTTTCCCCTGCCGCCCCGTCGGAACGGCCCCACGCCGATGCCGCCAGCTTTTCGAAATCCAATAGTTCCATGACTCTGTGATACGCGTTGCCCCGCACCGTGCCGCTGATCTTCTCCTCTCCCCGGCGGAAAGCGGGAATATAAGGCTGTATTTCCTTTTCCTCAAAGGTGTGGTACGCCTCCTCATCCCGGTCCGCCATGGCTGCGATCTTCAGCTCCGATACCGTGGTCTTCGTGTAAAGCCCGGCCAGGGCGGCAAAGCGGTACGGCGCGTCCAGGCGTTCCCGCAGGAGGGCAAGCGCCCCGGGATCCCACAATCTCTCCCCCGTTTCCGTCTCCTCCGCCTCCCCGGCCTTCTCCAGCCTTTCCAGAAGCATCTGCCTGCCGCCAAGCCCAAGCTGCTCTTTCAGCCCTTCCGCGCACAGCTCTTCTTCCCTGGTCACTGTCACGCGGACTCCCGCATATGCAAGCGTGGGCAGCAGCATATCAAGATAGCTGCCCGCCTCCATGAAATCCAGATAGGACATGGGGCCGCGGTCTCTCTCTCCGCACTGGGCCCATTTTTCCTCCGCGTCTTCCAAAACCGCTGTCAGGATCAGTTTTTCCTTGGCCCTGGTCATGGCCACGTAAAGCACCCGCAGCTCCTCCGACAGGCTCTCCTCCCTCAGCTTCGCCGCGATCGCCAGGCGGCGCAGGGTCTTGTTCCGCAGCCTGCGCACCGGATCCACATAATCCACCCCCAGCCCGAGATCCATATCCACGATCAAGGACTGGTTCACGTCCTGCATGTTGAACCGCTTGCTCAGCCCTGCCACAAAAGTGACCGGAAATTCCAGGCCCTTGCTCTTATGGATGCTCATGATCCGAACCACATCCGCATTCTCATCCAGCAGATCCGCCTCGCCGTAATCCACCTCGTATTTCTCCAGCTGTTCCATATACCGCACAAAGTGAAACAGGCCAAAATAGCTGGTCTTCTCAAAATCCGAGGCCCTGGTGAACAGCATCTCCACATTGGCCCGGCGCCTGCCGCCCGCGGGCAGAGCCGTGACATAGTTGAGATAATCGAAATCCGTCACGATCTTTGTGAGCAGATCCCGTATAGGCATGTACACGGTACAGGCCCGATAGGCTTTCAGCATCTCCAGGAAAGCCCTGGCCTTCTCCCTCAGCGCCGCATCTCCCCCGTCTTCCGTCGCGGCGGAAAACGCCTTCAGCGCTTCATACAGGCTCCCCTCCTTCCTCCCGCTGCGGATCACTGCGATCTCCTCTTCGGCAAAGCCGCCGAAGACGGACTTCATCACGCCGAAAAGCGGGATATCCTGGGTCGGATTATCCAGCGCCTGCAGGAACTGCAAAAGTTCCTGCACCTCCGCCGCGGCAAAGTATCCCGTCCTGGAAGGAACGTACACGGGAATGCCCTCCTCTTCCAGCACCTCCCGGAATTCCTCGGCCCAGCCGCTGCCGGAGCGCAGAAGGATCACCATGTCCGAGAACCGCGCCGGCCGCAGTTTCCCGGTCTCCCTGTCCGTGACCCGGAACCCCTCCCGCAGCTCCCGGATCTTATTGGCGATGACCCCGGCCTCCAGCCGCTTCGCTCCCAGCGAGGAATCACGGCCCGGCTTCTCCGCAAGCAAAAGCTCGCTGTCACAGCCCTCGTTATCCGGGTAGGAAGCCCCCGGATACAGGGCCGCCCCGGCGTCATATTCGATCCCGCCTGTCTCCGGGCCCATCAGCCTGGAAAACACCTTGTTCACCGTATCCACTACCTCGATCCGGCTCCGGAAGTTCCTGGACAGGTCGATCCGCCTGCAGCTTCCCTCATCCGCTGTGTAGGACTTATATTTCTCCAGGAACAATTCCGGTCTCGCCAGCCGGAATTTATAGATACTCTGCTTCACATCTCCCACCATGAAGCGGTTGTGATGCCCTTCCGCCTCCCCGGAGACTGCCTGGAGCAGGTATTCCTGTACCAGGTTGCTGTCCTGGTACTCATCGATCAGGATCTCCGCGAAATGCTGCCGATATTCCAACGCTACCCGGCTCGGCTCCACGGCCTCCCCCTTCCTGTCCAGCAGGATATCCAGGGCAAAGTGTTCCATATCCGAAAAGTCGATGATCTTCCGCTCCCGCTTTTTCTCCGCCATCCGTCTGTCAAAATCCAGGACAAGGTCTATCAGCGTACACACCGGGCCGCCGCATTCCGCCCCCTGGGCCGCCGCAAGCTCCCAGGGCGTGGAAAAGTATCTGGCGGCCAGCCCCTGGACGCAGTCCTTTACCTCCGCCCTGAGCCGCTTGGCCAGCTCCCGTTTCTCCGGGTCCACCGACTCGTCTTTTTTGGAGGACAGCCGCCCGAAGGCCACCGCGGGCAGAAGCTCTCCATACTCCTCCAGGCTCCCGCACCCGCCCAGCTTTTCCAGCTGCTCCAGCTCCTGATCCACCATTTCCCCATACATATAAGGCCCGTCAGGCTCCTGGCAGAGCTCCCGCACCTGTCTCAGCTTCCCGGCGCAGCCCTCCGCCATGCCCCTCAGATGTCCGCACAGATACCGTTTCCATTCCTGTCTGTCCGCTTCCTCCGGGGCCCTTGCCCCATAATCCTCTTTCCGCTCCGCCAGCCATTCCTCCGGCCAGGGGAAGCTGGCCGCGTACCTGGACAGGTTCAGCACATGGCGTTCCAGCACCCCCTCCCGGCCGCCGGGGCAAAAAAATTCCACACAATATCGAAACGCCTCGTCTCCCGCGGCATAAGCTTCCTCCAGAAGCTCCCCAAGCGCCTCCTGCTCCATCAGGCGGATCTCCCCCTCGTCCGCAATACGAAAGGCAGGATCCAGGCCGATCTCATGAAAATGGTTCCGCAGAAGGAACAGGCAGAAGCTGTCGATGGTAGTGATCTGGGCGTTGTGAAGCAGCGTGGCCTGGCGCTGGATGTGCTCCGACTCAGGGTGCAGCGCCAGCCGCGCGGCAATTCCCGCCGCGATGCGCTCCCGCATCTCCGCCGCCGCCGCGTTGGTAAATGTCACGATCAGCAGCCTGTCAATATCCACGGGATGCTCCGCATCACAGACCATCTGTACGATCCGCTCCACTAACACCGCCGTCTTGCCGCTGCCCGCCGCCGCCGACACCAGGATATTACAGCCGTGCAGGCCGATCACTTTCTGTTGTTCCGGTGTAAACTCAATCGCCATTTCCCTGTCCCGACTCCTGTCCCGATGCCTCTTCCATCTTTTCCAGCACCGTCTCCTTGTCCATCTGTTCCAGCTTTCTCATACTGCACCCGGGAATTGCCGGTTCAAAGCCGCAGACCTTCCTATAGGGGCAATAAGTACATGCCTCTTCCCCACCCATCTCATAGGGGTCGAGCCCGATCCTGCCGTCCAGGATCTCCCGGCCGATCTCCACGATCTTCCGGCTGACATATCCCGACACCAGGGCAAGCTCCTGTCCGCTCATCACGGAGGAACGGGCGGAAAATGTGCCGTCCTTCTTCCGCTCCACCGGGATCACATCGGACTTATCCGCCATGGTGGAATCCAGCCGCTCTACGATCCCCGGCTCCCCGTTCACCACCCCGTTCATCCGGAGCTGTCTTCCGATCTGTTCGTTGATCTCCTCCGGGGTCAGCTCCACCGCCGACTCCACGGCGGGGTCGTCTATATGATAATACAAAAGCGCCGCCGGAACGATCTCCTTGTCCGGGTGCTTCCTGGCCTCCAGCTCCAGTCCGGCATTCATGTACACCACCAGCTGCAGCTGCAGCCCATAGTACAGCGCCGCCAGGTCAAACTTCTGGCTGCCGGACTTATAGTCTATCACCTTCACGTACACATGGGCGTCATCCTCGTCCACATCGATCCTGTCTATCCGCCCCTGAAGCCGCATTCGCTCCTCCTCGGACAGCGCCACATCGACGCTGGCCAGGTCCTGCGCAAACCGGAAGGAAAGCTCGTAGGCGTCCGGCCGGAAGCTTCCCTTTTTCAGCTGTCTCTGCAGGGTCAGCACTGTCCGGGTGAGAATACGGCCCATCCTGGTGATGGCATATTCGTTCCGGGCGCTGCTGTACAAGACCGTGTTCCCATAGACGGCGGCGCCGGCCTCCAGCGCCTCCCGCACCGCCTGCGCCGCAAAATCTTCCGGAAAATCAAACCAGCTGTAGCCGTTTTCCTCCAGCTTCCCGGCAAACCGTTCCAGCACCTCATGATACAGATTCCCCATATCTACGGTCTCAAAGGAAAATTCCTGCCGTTCCCTCAGGGTCAGGCCATACTGCAGAAAATGGCGGTAGGCGCAGGCGGCGTAAGTCTCCAGCCGGGTGACGCTGTTCTCCAGATGCTTTCCGTACAGCGCCCGGGCCACCGCCGCCGACAGGCCGCTCTCCTGATACCGCTTGAACGCCGCCTGTCGGAGCAGGGAACGCCTGTCCGCCGTCTCCGTCTCCCCATAGGCCCGGTAAAGGGTAAAAAACTCGGTCTCCCGCTCCGGCGGCAGCGTACCCGCCGCATATTCCCGCAGTTCCTCCGCCAGGTACCCCGCCCCCTCCCGCCTCGTCACGATCTGCTCCAGGGGGCTGCGCAGCTGAGGATACTCTACCCGAAGCCCCGGGAACATCCTTTCCACCGTATCGATCAGATACGCCGGGCGGAGGCTCTTTCCGGCGCTGTCCATCTTGGAATACGACAGATACAGCCGCCGGGAAGGCTTTGTCATGTTCAGGTACAGATACAGCCGCTGAATGTACATCTGCTGCCTCGGGCCGGGCGCCAGCTCGATCTCCGACTCCCGCAGAAATTCCCGGTCCATGTCCGAAATGATCCCGCCCCGGGAAGCGCTTCGCGGGATACTGCCGTCGTTCACGCCCAGGAAAAACAGCGCCTTCACCTGCTTCAGGCGGGTCCGCTCCATATCGCCTGCCACCACGCGGTCCACATTCTGAGGGATGGTACCCACCTGGATCTCTCCGAAGCCCGCCTCCAGGATCTCGCAGAACTCCGCCAGCGGCAGGATCTCCTCCCCCAGCAGCCCATAAATCTGGTCCAAAAGCTCCATCACCAGCCGATAGATCTGGGCGTACTCCCGGGCCCTGGCCGCCTGGCCCTCCGCCTCAAACCTGGCCTGGTAGGCAGCCAGCTTCGCCTGGACCTGGTTCTGCACCAGGAAGTCATAGAGTTTTTCCACATAGCTCTTCACCGGCTCGCGCCCCTCCATGCGCAGCATGGCGGTCTGCTCCATGAGCCTCTGCCGCAGGCTGTTGACCACGGCCAGGGCATCCTCGTCTTCCCCCATCCGGGATGTCTTTCGGGAAAACAGGCGGCTGTAGCTATGGAAGCCCCGGACGCCGGTCTCCAGCACATAGTTTTCCAGCAGGTCTACCTCCTCCGGCTCCATATCCGCCAGGCCGCTGCGCAGATAATGAAACACCGCCTGGTAGGAGAAATCCCGGCAAAACAATTCCAACGCGCTCTTGATATACTCGATCATAGGATTCAGCACGATCCCCCTGGTGCGGTCGATATAGCAGGGGATCTCCATCTGCGCGAACTCAGTCTCCACATAGGGCGCGTAACTTTCAAGATCCCCCACGATCAGCGCGATGTCCCGGTAGGCCATTCCCTCCTCCCTGAGCAGCCGCCGGATCTCCAGACCGGCCTGGTGCACTTCATCCCTTGGCGTCAGCGTCTCAAACAGCCGGATCTCATCCTGTTCCCGTTCATAGGGGGCGACGCCGTAGCGGAACAGATGTCTCTCCAGGTGCCTCAGGGCGGGCGCCTCAAGAAAGCGGTGCCGGGGATTGCACAGAAACCTGCAGCCGGGGAACGGCCTGGCCGGGATCCTTTCCCCTGGCAGGATAAACACATCCTCCTGCCTGTCCACTCCCGCTTCCTCCGCCAGGCGGCAGAGATCCGCCACCGTCTTTTTGCTCAAATGGAAAAGTTTCTGCTCCCCGTCCTGCCGATAGGGATCCTCCCCTTCTCCCATGGCCACCGTTATGATAACCTCTCCGCAGAGCCGCATCAGCTCCTGGACGACCCGGTTCTGAATGGGCGTAAATCCCGTAAAGCCGTCAAAGACCACCACGCTCCCCGGCAGGAGCGCCGATTTCCCCAGGGAGCGGCGCAGCACATCCAGAGTCTCCTCCGTGGTGATGAAATTTCCCTGAATATACTCCACAAACCCCTTATAAAGCTTTTCCAGATCCATGAGCTTCCGGGCCAGTGCCCCCCGCTTCTGCGCCCGGGCGATCAGCTTCGCCACATCCTCCGTGCCGACGCCGTACTGCATGAACTCGGAGATGGCGCTCTTCACTTCATGGATATAGCCCTGACGGTGCAGGAAGCTTCCCAGCGCCGGGAGTTCTTCCTTCATCCCCGCCGCCACTTTCTGCAGGACAAGGCTTTTCCCGGTGTCATCCAGCACCGGCGTCTCCTCCCCGCCAACCTCTTCCAGGATGCGGTGGCTCAGGCGGCCGAAGCTGAGCACGTCAATGTTCATAATGCCGCCCCGGTCGCTTAAGAGGACAAGGTCTTTCTGGGTCTGCATGGTAAACTGGTCGGGCACGATGATCAGAAAGTTCCGGTCCGGCTCTTCCCCCGCCCGCCGTGTTATCTCCTCATACAGTTGTCTGCTCTTTCCCGATCCGGACGGACCGAAATAAAATTTCAGGCTCATGCTTCCTCTCATTCCTCCGGGCTGCCCAGGTAAAACCGCCAGAGATAATCCGCCGCCTCTTCCGCGTAGTCAATCCCGATGCGCTTACCCGCCTGGATCCTCCCCATAGCCACGGGGATCCCTTCCGTCACATAAAACTTTGCGCTCTCCACCATGTCCACATCGTTATCCGCCCTGGTGATCCCCATGGCGGCGCACAGCTTCCCCGGCCCGTCCGCCAGGTGTTTTTTCAGGGAAACAGGACAGTCCTCCGGCGTGTAGGGCGGCTGTCCTTTCCCGGACTGTCTCCGGTTCAGCTGCGCCAGGCGGAGACGGAGCATCCGCTCCCCCGACTCCCCGTCCGCGGGGACAACGCCGCGCAGCAGCACCGCCTGGGGCGTCCCCTCCACGGCGGCCGCGATGTTCATACAGCTGTACATGCCATAGATCAGATATACATACGAAGTACCGCCGATATGGTACATGGGTTCCGTCCGTTCTGTGCGCCGGCCTCCATAGGTATGCGACCCCTTATCCGTCTCCCCCATGTAACTCTCCACTTCCGTGATGATCCCCCGGATCCTGCCCTCCGGCGTGTCATGTACCAGGATCTTTCCCAGCAGTTCCTTTGCCACCGTGATCCCGTCCCGGGTAAAAAAGCCGCGGGGCAGGCGGGCAGGCTCCTTCGGGGCTTCGGGAAAGCCCGCCGTTCCCCCAAACATGGCTTCCTCCCGCAAACAGGACCCTCTATTTCTGCCTGGCATACCGTCACCTCCTGTCCCCGTTTTCCGGCCAGACCTAAGCACATCCCCTGCCGGAGGATCAGAGATTTATCTCCAGCTCCACCGGGCAGTGGTCGGATCCCATTACCTCCGTGCGGACCCCCGCGTCCACAAGCCGATCCTCCAGGGCTTTCGACACCAGGAAATAATCGATGCGCCACCCCGCGTTCTTTGCCCTGGCCTGGTACATATAGGACCACCAGGAATACACCCCTGTCAAGTCGGGATAAAAATACCGGAAGGTATCCACAAACCCATTCTCCAAAAGCCGTTCAAAGCAGCCCCGTTCCTCGTCCGTAAAACCGGCATTCCGATGGTTGCTTCCGGGATTTTTCAGGTCGATCTCCCGATGGGCCACATTCAGGTCGCCGCAGAAGACCACCGGCTTTCTCAGCTCAAGGCCCTTTAAATATTTCAGGAAATCCTCTTCCCACTGCATACGGTACGAAAGCCTTGTCAGCTCCCGCTGGGAGTTTGGCGTGTACACCGTCACCATAAAGAACTCCTCAAATTCCGCCGTTATCACCCGCCCCTCGTGGTCATGTTCCTCCATGCCTATACCGAAGGTCACGCAGAGAGGCTTTCTTTTGGTAAACAGGGCCGTCCCCGAATATCCCTTTTTCTCCGCGTAGTTCCAGAACTGGAAATATCCCGGAAGCTCCGGCGCGATCTGGCCTTCCTGCACCTTTGTCTCCTGAAGGCAGAAAATATCCGCGTCCGCCCGGTCAAAATAGTCCTGGAAGCCCTTCTGCATACAGGCTCTCAGGCCGTTTACATTCCATGAAATCAGTTTCAATCTCCTACCTCCCCGCCCGCCTCATAGCGGGCGCTTCCTTTTTTGCTTCCTTTTCCTTATCATACCATCTCTCTTCCATTTCCGCCAGCCCTCTTTACTTCCCTTTCCCGCCTGTGTTATACTGGACAGGGCCAAATTTTATAGCAGTTCAGCCCGCGCCATTCGCAAAGTCATGTTGCCGCACTCTCCGATGCCGTGCGGCCGGCTGAACTGTTGCCAATTTTTTGCAGGGCCGGAAAAGAGGAGCGTATGGGCGGAAAAACATGGGAAAACCTTAAGAAAAAAAAGCTTTTTCTCTTTGACATAGACGGCACTCTCGCCATCGGCGACAGACTTTATGAGGGCAGTTCCGCCCTCTTGGAACACATCGCGGAAATCGGCGGAAAAGCGTATTATATCACCAACAACTCCACCCGCAGCGGCCGGGATTATGTGGAGCGCTTCCGGAGCGCCTTCGGCCTGGAGGCCGCCGAGGAGCAGTTCATCACCTCCGGTTATATGACCATACGTTTTCTGCTGGAGCGGTACTCCGGCAGAAAGATCTTCGTGATGGGCACCGCCTCCTTTGTGGCGGAGCTGCGCCGGAACGGCCTGAACGTCACGGAACGGCCGGAGGATGGCATCGACTGTGTCGTCGCAGCCTATGACAGCGAGCTCACCTATGACAAGCTGGCCCGGATCTGCCAGGTCCTGTTTACCGCGGAGGTACCTTTCTATGCCACCAACCCCGACCTGCGCTGCCCCATCGATTTCGGCTTTGTCCCGGACTGCGGCGCGATCTGCAATATGATCACGGCGGCTACGGGAAAAACGCCCGTATACCTGGGGAAACCCAGCGGGCAGGTGGTGGAGCTGTGCCTGGCCCGCTCCGGCTTTACCAGGGAAGAGACCCTGGTGGTGGGCGACAGGCTTTACACGGATATCGCCTGCGGCATCAACGGGGGCGTGGACACCTGTGTGGTCTTTACCGGCGAGGCCAGGCCGGAGGACATGGCGGATACGCCATATCCCGCCGACTACGCTTTCCCCACAATAAAGGAGCTTCTCATGCACTGCACCGAAGCCCCTTGAATTTTTTATCCGTGGATGGACTTTTCTATGACCCCCAGCCCCAGGGCATAAGGCCCTGTGTGCACACTGATCCCGGCGCCGATCTGATAAATGGGGATCTCCCCCGCCTCAAGCCCTTTTGCCTTCAGCGTCTCCTGCACATGCTGTCTGTACTCTTCCGCCTCCTGCCTGTCATATCCGAATCCCACCGACAGGCTGTAGCAATCCGCCGCCAGCCTGCTCCCTTTCAGATATTCCACCAGAAGTTCCAGAGATTTCTCCGTGGTCTTCCTGCGGCTCCTCCCAATGCCGGAGGGAAAGATCTCGCCCTGCTTTAAAGTGATCACAGGCCGGATCCCCAGGACGCTGCCTGCCACCGCCGCCACTTTTCCGATCCTGCCGCCGTGCTTTAAGTATTCCATATCTCCCACGGTAAAGAAAATTCGCCCGGTGCTTTTGATCTCCTCCAGCCTCTTTACGGTATCCTCATAGCCTGCGCCGCTGTCCCGCAGTCTCGCCGCCTCCATCACGAACTGCCCCTGAAGCACCGTGTCCACCGTGGAGTCCATCACGGTGATCTCCGCCTGGGGATATTCTTCCAGCAGCATGTCCCGGGCATTCATCGCCGTCTGTATGGAACCGCTGAACTTTGCGGTGATGCAGATACAGATGACGGGGATCCCCTCCTTCACGAAAGGCAGGAACGCGTCCGCATAGTCCTGTGTCCCGGGCATGGAGGACTTGGGATATACCCCCTTCTTTTCCACCATCTGCCGGTAAAAATCCCTTACGCCGATCTCCACGCCCTCTTTCAGGTAATTGGTATCGTCAAAGGAAACGTAAAACGGCACTACCGTAATATTCTTATCCCGAACCAGGTCCTCCGGCAGATCGCAGGAGCCATCGCTGATAATATGGTATTCTTCCCTCATATAGCCTCTATTCCGCCGCCGCGGCGGCTCTTATCAAACTTATATCACGTTTAGAATACCACCTTTTCCAGGGAATGGCAACAGGATTTGTATTTAAAAATCACTTTTCGCGGCCCGGATATTTCTTTTGGTAGTTTTGAATACTACTTTCTTCCGTTTTCACAAAACCTCCTCATACACCCGCAGCACATTCCCCCGGAAGATCCGGTCCAGCTCCCCTTCCGAAAACCCGCCCGCCTTCAGCGCCTCCCAAAGCTTGCCCATGCTCTGGGCTCCCGGCAGTTCCCTGTGGGTATCGATGCCATCGAAATCGCTTCCCAGGCCCAGCACGCCAACGCCTCCCACCTTCGCAATATGCCTGGCATGGCGTACCACCGCCGCAATCGTGCCCGGGTCCTCCCGGCCCTCCGGCGCCTCTTCCAAAAAGTGTGCGCAGAAATTCAGGCCCACCACGCCGCCGCGCTCCGCCAGTTTCCGGATCATATCATCCGTCATATTCCTGGCCCGGGGGCACACCGCCCTGGCGTCGGAATGACTTGCCACAAAAGGTTTTTTTGTCACCGCAAGCACGTCGTAAAATCCCTCGTCGGAAAGATGGGACACATCCGGAATCATTCCCAGGGCTTCCATCTCCGCCACAAATTCCCTTCCCCGCTCCGTCAGCCCCCGGCCGCCGGACACGCCTGGGCTTCCCGCGCCGTTTTCAGCTGCCCCGGCGTTCAGTATGCCTGCAGGCGCCTCCCGGGCAGCTGCAGGCCACCCCAGTTCGTTGGGGAAATTCCAGGTCAGGGTCATCATGCGGACGCCCCTTCCGTACAGATCCCGCAGCTTCTCCAGTTCCCCCCTGCACACCGCTCCCTCTTCCACAGTGAGAAGGGCGGACATTTTGCCCGCCCTGTCATTCTCCGCTATGTCCAAAAAACGGTGCACCGGAGCAATAAGGTCGCTGTTTTCGGCCATCTCCCGTTCGTAGAGAGAGAGGAGGGCGAGGACCTGTTCCCAGGGATCCTCCCCTTCCCGCAGCTTCACAAACAGCGCGAAGTTCTGGAGCTGGTACCCGCTCCGACGCATCCGCAGCAGGTCCAGATGAAGGCCGTTTTCCCGCAGCGCCGTGTCCCGCCCCTCTCTCCGCTGCCTGTAGATCCGCTCTATCGTATCGCAGTGCATGTCAATTACTCTCATAGATAAGGTACTCCTGTGCGCCTCCGTTCACAAACATATATATCCCGCTCCGGCGGAAAAAAGAATCCCTCATGGATTTTTCCCGCCCCGGACCGCAAAGTCCACCCCGGTGCCGTCAGGCTTCTCGTCGTCGAACCGATAGTCCTTCCCGGGCAGCACCGCATTCAGGAGGATCCCCACAAGCGCGCCCACAGCCAGGCCGGAAAGGCTGACAGAGAGGCTGCCGATCTGGAAAGCCACGGCGCCCGCGGCGCTGTAGTTGATCCCGATGGAAAGCACAAGGATCAGCGCGGCGATGATCACGTTTCGGCTCTTTGCAAAATCCACCTGTGTCTCTACGATATTGCGGACACCTACGGCGGAGATCATGCCGTACAGCACCAGGGATACGCCTCCGCAGGTAGCGGTGGGCATACAGCCGATGATGGCCGCAAACTTAGGGGAGAAGGAAAACAGGATGGCAAACGCCGCCGCGATCCGGATCACCAGAGGGTCAAACACCCTGGTCAGCGAAAGTACGCCCGTGTTCTCGCCGTAGGTAGTGTTGGCAGGCGCCCCGAACAGTGACGCCAGGATGGTGGCAAGGCCGTCTCCCAGGAGCGTCCGGTGCAGGCCGGGATCCTTAATATAGTTTTTGCCCACAGTGGAGGAAATAGCGGAGATGTCCCCGATATGTTCCACCATCGTCGCCAGCGCAATAGGCATGATCGTGATCACAGACGTGATCAAAAGAGAGGTATTTCCGTTCCCGATAGCCCAGAATGCGGTGTTGTCCCAGTGGACGGGGATGCCGATCCAGGCCGCCTCCTTCACAGCGGTAAAGTCCACCCTGCCGAGGACCACCGCCAGCAGATAAGAGCCGATGACGCCGATAATGATGGGAACGATCTTCACCATGCCCTTTCCCCAGATGTTACACACGATCACAAGGGCGATAGCCACCACCGCGATGAGCCAGTCCGCGGCGCAGTTGTCGATGGCGGACTGGGAGAGCGTCAGGCCGATGGCAATAATAATGGGGCCGGTGACGATCGGAGGGAAAAACCGCATCACCTTGCCCGTGCCGAAGAGCCTGATCAGCAGAGACAGCAGCAGATACAAAAGCCCCGAGCAGGCCACGCCGAAACAGGCGTAGGGAAGCAGCGCGGAATTGTCCAGCCTGTTCCCGGCCGCATCCGTAAGGGGGGCGATAGCCGCGTACCCTCCCAGATAAGCAAAAGAAGAACCCAGAAACGCCGGGACCTTCCTCTTGGTCAATAAATGAAACAGCAGCGTTCCCAGGCCGGCAAACAACAATGTGGTAGACACATCCAGCCCTGTCAGCATAGGCACCAGGATCGTGGCGCCGAACATGGCAAACATGTGCTGCAGCCCCAGTATCAGGACTTTTGGAACCCCCAGGGCCCTGGCGTCGTATATGCCCTCATTCCCCGGAGACGTACTTTTTTTGTCGCTCATAATTTTATCCTCCTGCAGATTTAATGTATCGGTCCGGCCCCTCCGGGGCCTCCCTTCCCTACATCATAATCGCTGGTTCTTCCGCCGTCAAGGCAAAGTTGTATCCGGCGGGTCCCCCTGTGCGCTTTCCTGCGGGGCCTCCGCCCCTCTCTCCCGCTTTAAGTCGATGGCGTGGCTTTTCAGGTAATCTTTCCAGATCTCAACATACTTGGCCTTCAAGTGTACGCCGTCAAAGGTGTAATCCGGCTCCATCCCTCCGGTCTCATCGCAGATCAGCGGGTTGGCGTCAAGATAAAATATCCTCACATTGTCCGCCAGCTGGGCCAGCGCCTCATTCCTGGCCTCTATGCCCTCATTGTTGATGTAATCTCCCTGTTCCGATCTCTCCGTCGTCACCTTCAGTATGCCCTGGACATAAAGTATCGCATCCGGCTGAAGCTCCAGCAGCTGCTGCACCACTTCCCGGTATTTTTCAAGGAAGGTCTCCACCGTTCCCCGGCCCATCTCATTGATCCCGATCATCAGGTATATTTTTCGGAACTGGTTCTGCTGCAGCGCCTCCTGTATGGTGATCTTCCCGCTCTGCCCCGGGATCTCCACGATCTCCGCATCGAAGATCTTATAGATCGTCAGGCCGGTTGACGCGTAAAACGTGGTGATATCCTCCAGCCCTCCATATTCACACATCCCCACGGTCCGGGAATCCCCGATAAACACCGCGTCGGAAAAGTAATCGTCCTCCACCGTCATATAGGCCGGATCCTGCCCGTCGCCAAATTTCCCGCTTTCTTCTTCCGGCGCTTCCCCGCCGCTATTCTGCGCTTCCTCCTGTCCGCCCGTATTTCCTGCCGCCCCGGGCTCTTCCGGATCCTCCCCGGCCGCCGCGTTCCCCTGGCTGTCCACCCCGGCCACGGGCTCTTCTCCCCCTTCGCCGTCAGGATCCCCCGCGGAACCGTCCCGGGAGCCCCCTTCCTGATCCCGGCCCGCTCCCTCGGCGGTGCGCAGCCATTCCCGCGCCCTGGTAAGCGGCCCTGCGCCCACCTGCCGCCAGCCGTCAAACCCTGCGAGGTATATCATGCCGACTGCCGCTATCAGGATCAGATAATTCCATTTCTTCAACCATTTCACCGCGCTCTGTCCTTCCGTAACGATTCCACAAGCCCTAAAAACTAGAATACATAAAGGGATTCTGCCCTTCCACGCCAAGCCTCCAGACACAGACCCAGAACAGCACAGCCAGCACAAGCATTCCGGCCAGGCTGTCCTTCCATCTGTAAAACAGCCGCTTCAACAGGGGCGTACAGCCCAGAAACCCTGCCGCAAACAGATACCAGTATGTCTCCAGCGCCTTTCTCCAGTCCGCGGCGCTGACCCGGATCCCCTCCAGTGTGCCGAACATCCTTCCAAAATAGATCTGCAGCTGCGACACATCCGTGACCGCAAAGCACATCCAGGTCACGGGGATCACCGCCAGCAGATACAGGTGGGGGATCACCTTCAAGGCCCCCTTCTGGAACAGTTTCGTGACCCCCAGCGCCTCAAGCTGCCGCTCGAACACGATAAAAAGCCACAGCATCATACCCCAGATCAGGAAGTTTGCCGTATTCCCGTGCCACACGGAAGTCAGGAACCAGACCGCCAGCAGGTTGCACACGGTACGCAGTTCTCCCTTCCGGCTGCCTCCCATAGGGATATACACATACCGGCGGAACCACCTGCCCAGGGTCATGTGCCATCTGCGGTAAAAATCCCGCACCGATACCGCCATGTACGGCTCCTGAAAATTCTCCGGCAGCCGGAAGCCCAGCATCTGGCCCAGCCCGACGGCCATCAGGGAATAGCCGTAAAAATCAAAATAGATCTTCAGGGAATAGGCGATCGCCGCTATCCAGGCCAGCGGCGTGGAAATGCTCTCGAACCCGGTGACCTGCACCTCCTGCCAGAGCAGCCCGATCCTGTCCGCCAGAAGCACCTTGGATACCAGCCCCACGGTAAATACCTTCAGGCCCTGTTGGATCCCCTCCGCCGTAAACTCCCGGCTCCTAAGCTCCTCCCGCACCTCGCCGTAAGCCACGATGGGGCCGGAGACCAGCTGGGGAAACATACAGATATAAGTGGCAAACCGTACCAGGGAGGTCTCTTTCTTCTGTTCCCCCCGATACACGTCGATCAGATAGGACATCACCTGGAAAGTGTAAAAACTGAGCCCAAGGGGCAGACTTTCCTCGTCCGTGCCCAGCTTGAACAAAACCAGCGCCCCAATATTTCCCACTGCCGCCACGCTCAGCAGCAGCTTGTTTTTCCTTATGGCCTTTCGACTTTTCTGTTTCCGGTTCTTCCCCTTTTTCCCGGCCGCCGCCGAAAAATGCTGCGACAGCAGAAAATTTGCCAGCACGGATATCATCAGGACCGGCAGGAACCTGAGCTCCCCCATGGCATAAAAAATGAGGCTTCCTGACAGAAGCGTCACATTTTTATACGGGCCGGGGGTGATTCCGTACAGGAGCAAGAATACCGGAAGAAAGCAGAAAAGGAATTCTATACTGCTAAATATCAAAAATCATCACATCTTTCGCTGCTTCTTAAAATTACTTCTTTACTTATATAGTATCTTGCCGCGCAAAACATTACAACAAAAAAAATCTTAATTTTAACTTACAAAATGTTACAAAACTGTCTAAAATTTGAAACAACTTCCGTTCCCGCTCATTTTATCTCCGCTTGCCACAGGCCGCCCGCCATGCTATACTGAAACCACGCTTTACCGGAACATAACCCGCATCCGAAAGGGGATGCCCAAAAACACGCAAATACGCAAAATACGCAAATACGCAAAATACGCATAAGAAAGGACCCGTACCATGAAAGAACAATTGTATACCATTCCTCTGAACGACGCAGTAAATGCAGATGACGAATGCTGCTTCTGCTTTATCCAGCGGAGCGTCGAACAGGATCTGCTGGATTTTGTGCTTGGGAACAGCGCTTCCTATATGGAATCCGATATCCGGGACCAGACCGACCGGGCAGGCTTCTGCAGGAAACATTTCCAGCAGATGTTCGACTACGGAAACACCCTTGGCAACGCCTGGATCCTGAAAACCCATTACCGGAGGATGATTGGCGAGATGCAGAAGACCTTCGCGGGCTTCCGCCCGGGAAAAAGCTCCCTGAAGGACAAATTCCGGAAGGCGGAGGGAAGCGGCAACGCCATCGGCGTCTGGGTGCGGGAGAAGGAGAGCTCCTGCTATATCTGCGCACAATTCCGGGAAACTTATGAACGGTATCTTGACACATTCTTCTATCTCTGGAAACAGGATCCTGACTTCCGCGAGAAGATCAGGAACGGCAAAGGATTCTGCCTCAGCCATTTCGGCGACCTCTGCGAAGCGTCGGACCCCAGGCTGTCTGACCGGGAAAAAGAAGAATTTTACAACACCGTCCTTCCTCTGATGGAGCGCAACATGCAGCGCGTGGCGGAGGACGTGGCCTGGATGGTGGAAAAATTTGACTACCGCAACAAGGACGCAGACTGGAAGAACTCCAAAGACGCCATTCAGCGGGGTATGCAGAAACTAAAAGGAGGATACCCCGCAGATCCTCCCTTTAAACGAGTCAAATAGGGCGATACACGATCTTTTTCATCATGTCCAGATAACCGCAGATCTCCTCATAGAGCATATCCGGCTGAAAGGACGCGTCCTGGAACCGCTCCGTCATCAGCCCTTTCACCGTGAAATCCAGCATTTTCCGCAGCTTCTCCCCGTCGATCCCCGGGGGAAGCCGCGAATAATCGATCTGGCCGTAAACGGCGCCCGCGTTTTCCTCCAGGATGCCCCGCTTTTCCTCTATGGCCAGCAGCGCCTCGCTGACATCCTCCGCCATAGAGCGGTTCAGGAACTGCTGCATATAGGGATACCCCCGCATGGCGTGCACCCTGGCGAGCTCGATCTGCTTCATCACCTCAAAGAGATCCTTTTCCCCGGGATCCACCGTGGAACGCAATTCCAGTATCATATATCGGACGCTGTAGTCATAAATAAAGGTATATACTCCCAGCTTGCTCTCAAAATAGTGGAACAGCAGACCCTTGCTGACAGCAGCTTCCCGGACGATATCGTCCGTGCTGGCATGGCGGTAGCCCCGGATCGCAAATATCTTCAGCGCCGCGTTGATCATTCTGTCCTGTTTTTCCTTCTTCAGGTCAAAGAACTTGCTGTTCATGTGTCTTGCTCCCGTTTTCTGGCAGTAAATAATGTCCAAAGTCCGAATAAAGTCATCATAACACAAAAGGACACGGACGGGAATAAAAAATTTATAAATTAGCACATATTCCCTTTTCAATTCCACAAAATAGTATTAAAATAAGGACAGGTATCAGCTGGGAAAATCAACGGACCGAAAGGAGTTACACTATGGCTAAGAAATTTGGAAAGTTCCTGCTTTTCACTGCGGCAGTAGGCAGCGCGGCAGCTGCGGCTTACTACTTCTTCCAGAAAAAAGACGCCCGTCACGACGTCTCCGAGGATGAAGATTACGACGATTTCAGCGAGGATCTGGACGAGGAAGGGGAATCCGGGAAAAAATATGTGGAGCTGACCCCCTCCGCGGACGAAAAAGCCGCCGGGGAAGAAAAGAAAACGGATTCTTTTGTGCCCCTTGACAAGGTGGCCCCTTCTACGGAAAAGGCCGGAAACGCCGACAGCAAGGCCGATCCCCAGGTAGAGGAATTTTTTGACGAGGAAGACGGCACTGACACAGAGCCCCCCGTCAAAGATAACTAAGCAAATCTTTTCCCTGACAAAATACCGCTCTCCGGCCAGGCTGCCGGAAGCGGTATTTTTTTGTCCCGGCGTTTTACCCCGGCATACCGTCCTCGATCTTCCAGGCTTTCTTCAGCTTCCCGATCCCTTCCGTGATCTGCTCCCGGCTCAGCCCTCCAAACCCGATCAGCACAGTGGCGGCGCCGTCCATCCGTTCCGCGAGCATACCGGCGGACAGGCCATACACTTTCACGCCCTGTTCCTCCGCCCTTTCCGTCAGCTCTTTTTCCCTCATCGGCTCCTTTGCGGTCAGAAGAAGATGCAGGCCGGCGTTCTCCCCGGACACGGTAAATTTTTTTTCAAAGGGGGCGAGCTCCTCCAGCAGCAGATCATGCTTCGCCCTGTATATTTTCCGCATCTTATTCAGATGTCTCTCAAAATAACCGCCCTGGATAAACTCATTCAAAATACTCTGGTCGATCCTGGACACCGTGCAGGAATAAAAAGCGCAGTTCTCCCTGTACACCTCCAGCAGCGGCTGGGGCAGCACCATAAAGCTGACCCGGATCGCCGGGGCGATGGCCTTGGAGAAACTGCCCAGATAAATGACCTTCCCCTGTTCGTCGGATG
>CANPYT010000014.1 GCA_947588705.1 uncultured Acetatifactor sp.
CAGTTCCCCGCCGTCCCCGGCCCCCAGTTCTCCCAGCCGTTCCCTCAGGAGCGGTGTGCCGCTCATCCATCCTCCGGCCAGCAGGTAATTTGCTTCGCCCGGCCCGGCCTCCCACACCCGTCCGCTGTAAGACACCATCGACCTGACATCCAGCAGATAAAACTGCCCGCCGTGCTCCGCACAATAAGCCGTCAACGCATCCCATTCCCTCTGCGTTTCCTGCCGCTCCCGCAAATTTCCCGCCGCCGTTATCATAGAGGACATACCGGCCGCCAGCAGGAGCAGCGAAATGCCCGCCAGCACACCGGCTGCCGCCTTCTTTGCCCTCCGGCCGGATTTCCCCGGCGCCCCTTCCGTCAGAATCGATCCCGCCATGCCCGCCAGGGCCATGATCTCCAGAAGATACAAAGAGACGGATACCCGCTCCGGGAACCTGCCCTGCCAGATCAGGTAGATCCATATCAGGCTTCTGCCCGCCGCCATACAGCAGAGCAGGAGCATCCGCCTCCCGCTGCGCCGCCTCCAAAGCAGCAAGGCCACTATCAGGTATCCGCAGATCAGGACATAGCTGTACGGCCTGTCCGTGTGCACCGTGTGGTAGTAATATTCCGTCAGGCAGAATTTAAGATACTGGGCCGGGTCACGTTGGCTATTGCGTTCCGCTTCGTAGATATCCGCCGCCGCGCCAAGCTGCTCCCCGTCCACACCGCTGTCCAACGCCAGGGCATACTGCTCCAGGATGGCATACTCCCCCTCTCCGATCCCCGCGCTTCCGTAGGATGCCTTATGCTCCTCATAGGGCAGCAGGCCGCAGTAATCGTAGAGCCTGGTCCGGTTTTCGTTGTACCCCTGATACTGCCTCCACTGGTCAGAAGAGTACATCAAGCCGTTCCAGATCATGCAGACCCCGATACACAGCGTCAGAAGGGCCGGCGCCGCCAGCTGCCGCTTCCACCGCGCCGCCTGGAACTTCCATAGATAAATGACCCCCAGGAAAGGAAGCAGCAGGAAAAACACCTGGCTCCTGACACAGTAACAGAGCGTGAACAGGGCCACCGCTTTTTTCTCTCCCCCTACCGCCGTCAAAAACAGGCCGCAGCTCCCCAGGATGGCGGCGACGACCGTATAATGCAGATACACTGCATGAGGCAGGAACAGGAAAGCGCACAGCGCCGCCGCGCACACATCCAACCGGATCCCCATCTCCCCGGCGCGTTCAGCTGCAGCGGCGAAATGCCCCAGGGCCAGCGACACGGACAGCCAGACCGCCCCCAGCAAGATAACGGAAAACCAGGGGATCCGCCCCCACACTCGATACAGCAGGCTGATCAGGCCGGCCAGCGGATACTTCATGTACACCGCATGTCCATCCGGCGTTCCCGTATAGGCCCCCGACAAGACGCTCCGCATGGTCACATCGTCATTCAGGTAAAACATCATGGGAAACAGGGCTCCCGCCGCGCACAGCACAAGAAAAACCGCTGCCGCGGATATGCCCCATCGGCGATATCTTTTCATATTTCCTCTTATTTTCCTCTTATCCGCCGCCGATGGCGGCATTTTTCCTACAGATTCTTTACCTTAAACTCCCGCTCTGTCTCCCGGCGCATATCCCTCTTTGCAATATCCTGACGCTTATCATAGAGCTTTTTGCCCCGGGCAAGCCCGATCTCCACCTTCACGCGGCCGTTTTTGAAATAGACCTGCAGCGGCACCAGCGTATATCCCTTTTCCGCCACTTTCCCGGCCAGCTTGTTGATCTCGTACCTGTGAAGCAGCAGCTTTTTGACCCGCAGGGGATCCTTGTTGAAAAGGTTCCCCTTCTCATAAGGGCTGACATGCATACCATAGACAAAGACCTCCCCGTTTTCGACCCGGACGAAGGCTTCCTTAATGCTGCACTTCCCCATACGCAGGGATTTCACCTCGGTTCCATGGAGCGATACTCCCGCTTCATAAGTTTCGTCTATAAAATAATCGTGATATGCCTTCTTGTTATTGGCGATCAGCTTCTGTGATCCCCTCTTATCCGCCATAGCCTCACCTCCACACTGCCTCTTTTCGCTCCCCCGCCGCCAATATCCCGCTATTCCAGCAGGGAAAAATCTATCGTCCGGTGGAATCGGTCGCATTCCTCCACACGGACGCGCACAGGCATTCCCAGCCGGAACGTCCTTCCCGTGGCCTCTCCCACCATCTCATAAGTATTCTCGTCAAAGACATAATAGTCGCCCGGAAGCTTGGACACATGTATCAGCCCTTCCACCGTATTCGGCAGCTCCACATAGATTCCCCAGCCGGTGACACCGGATATGACACCGTCAAAGCATTCCCCGATCCGTTCTTCCATGTATTCTACTTTTTTCAGCCTGTCCGTCTCCCGCTCCGTCTCGTCCGCCCGCCGCTCCGTCTCCGAGGCGTGTTTTGCCACCTCCGGGAGGATGCCCCGATAATGCTCCGCCCGCTCCGGCCCAAGACGGCCCCTCAGCTGATCCTTTATGATCCTGTGGATCTGCAGGTCGGGATAACGGCGAATGGGAGATGTGAAATGGCAGTAATAACTGCATGCCAGCCCAAAGTGCCCTGTGCACTCTGTACTGTACCTGGCCTGCATCATGCTGCGCAGGGCAAGCCGGCTGATGATGCCCTCCTCCGGCGTACCCGCGGTCTTTGCCAGCAGCTTCTGTATCTCCTTGGGATGGATCTCCCCGCCGCTCACTTTGGCTTTCCTTTTTCCCACGGACTTCATATAATATCCCAAATTGCCGAGAAACGCCGCCAGTTTCTGGATCCTCTCCCCGTCCGGCATATCGTGTACCCGGTACACAAAGGGCTGCTCCATCCAGTAAAAATGTTGTGCTACGGTCTCGTTGGCGGCAAGCATGAAATCTTCGATGATATCTGTCGCCATATTGCGCTCATATGCCCGGATATCCACAGGACGCCCGTTTCTGTCCACCTGGATCTTGCACTCCGGGAAATCAAAATCGATGGATCCCCTCTTTTTCCGCTTCTTCCGCAGGATCACCGCCAGCTGCCTCATCTGTTGGAACATGGGGATAAGCTCCCGATACCGGCGGTATTCTTCCTCCCTCTCCGCCAGAGCCTCATCCTCCAAAAGCGCCTGTACCGCTGTGTAGGTCATCCTTCTGTCCACCCGGATCACAGACTCGCAGATCTCATGGTCCACGATCTCCCCCTGGCCGTCCACAGTCATCAGGCAGCTCAGCGCAAGCCTGTCCACTCCCTCGTTCAGGGAGCAGATACCGTTGGACAGCGCGTGGGGCAGCATGGGTATCACCCTGTCCACCAGATAAACGGAAGTTCCCCGTTTGAGGGCCTCCCTGTCCAGCGCGGAATTTTCCTGCACATAATTTGCCACATCGGCAATATGCACCCCCAGGTGATAATATTCCCCGTCGAATGTCAGGCTGACCGCATCGTCCAGATCCTTGGAATCCTCCCCGTCAATGGTGACCATGACCGTCTCCCGCAGGTCCCGCCTTCCCGCCATGTCCGCTTCGGACACTTCCTGGGGCGTCCGCTCTGCCTGCCGCATCACCTTCTCCGGAAATTCCACAGGGATCTCAAATCCCCGGACAATGGAAAGGATATCCACCCCCGGATCGTCCAGATGGCCGAGGATCTCCGTCACCTTCCCCTCGGGGCTGCGCCTGTCCGTGCCGTAATCCGTGATCTCCACTACGACCTTATGGCCGCTGACCGCCCCCCTGGAATTTTCCTTCGACACAAAGATATCCTGGCTCAGCTTGGGATCATCCGGTTTTACAAATCCATAGTTTTCCCTGGAACGCTGGAACGTTCCGACCACCCGTGTCATGCCCCTGACAAGGATCTTCAGCACCCTGGCTTCCTGGCGCTTTCCCTGGCGCCCGGGCAAAAGGACCACCTGCACCGTATCGAGATGGAACGCTCCATTGGTGTCCTTTTCCGAAACAAACAGATCCTCCTGCTGCCCCTCTATCTCCACGAACCCGAAGCCTCTGGCATTTCCGATAAAGGTTCCCGTCATCACCGGCTCCTGGAGCCCGCTTTTTCCGCTTTTTCCCCTCTCTCCCGTTTCCGTCTTTGTCTTTTTTCTTTTTGCGGTTTTCGTTTCCGGGGCTTCCTCTATCGACGTTTCCGCTTTTGCCCTTTTTCTTTTTGCGGTTTTTGTTTCCGGCGCTTCCTCTATCGACGTTTCCGCTTCCACTGCTTTTCTCTCTGTTATCTTTCTACCCATATCGCTCTCCAAAGGGCGGCGGCCCCTTCCTGCCTCCATATAAACAAACACTCTTGTGTGTTCCACAAGAGTGTTTTCCTAACCCATTTAAAATACATTTAAGTTGAGTACCGCCGCAAGCACCATAAACAACACTGCCAAAACTTTGGTGATCTTCACCAGAAGCCCCTCCATGGAACGTCCCTTATTCTTTCCCCAGTAGGTTTCGGCCGCACCGCTGATGGATCCCAGTCCCGCGGATTTTCCCTCCTGCATCAACACTACAATGACCAGCGCCACGCATACTACTATGAAAACAATGGTGATAATCGTCTTTAATACTGCCATTTCTACCCTCCTAACGTGAAACAACAGTAATCATATCACAATCGCCGCAAAAACGCAAGCATGTTCTCAAATTTTTTACATTACAAGTAACAGTTCAGCCAGCCGCCAGACATGACGGAAAATCGTGCTTGCACGAATTTTCCATCATGTCTGGCGGCTGAGGGAGCGCCATCTTATGAGCAAAGGTAGGCGCACAGCGCCGGAAAGCGCGTAAGCGCGACTTTGCGAATGGCGCGGGCTGAACTGTTACCAAGTTCGTAACAGTTCATCATACCGGTGTTGGAAACAGACAGGAACAGGGCGAAAATGGGTGCCGCCACTGCCCAGGACATAAAAAACAGCGGAAACCCAGGAGCTCACTGCCCCAGAAACGCTTCCGCTGTTTTCAGGTCTTCCGGGGTGGTGATCTTGATATTCCGGTAAGACCCCTCCACCAGCTTCACCCTCACATCCGTAAATCGCTCCACGACTCCGGCGTCATCCGTCACCGGCGGCCCTCCGTCCTTCCCCCGGGCCGAGGCATCCGCCTCCGCTTCGCCGTATGCCAGGGCCATCCTCCGGTAAGCCTCCGTGATCAGGCCCGCCTCAAAAACCTGCGGCGTCTGAATGATCCAAACGTTCCGCCGCTCCGGGGTGGAGACGGCAAACCCCTCCTCGTCCGTGATCTTCACCGTGTCCTTGGAAGGCATGGCCGCCACACAGGCCCCATACTGCCTCACCGCATCATAGGTGCGCCGCAGGATCTCTTCCGTGAGGAACGGCCGGGCGCTGTCATGGATAAAGACATATCCGTTCCCGCGGGGTGAGCGGGCCCCCTTTTCTTCCTTCCGCAGGACCGCCATGGCATGTTCCACGGACCAGCACCGCTCCGTTCCCCCGGGAACAATGGCGTCCACCTTTGTGAAGCGATACTTTTCCACGATCTCCCGCCTCACATATTCCCGAGACTCTTCCCCTGCCACCAGTATACATCTGTCAATGATATCCGACTGCTGTACGGCCTGCAGGGAATACCAGAGCAGCGGCTTCCCGCCCAGCAGCATAAACTGCTTTGCCACGCCGCTCTCCATCCTGCTGCCGCTTCCCCCGGCGAGCACCACCGCCGTACAGCTCCCCTTCTCCTCTGCCCTGCCGTCCATACATACCGCCTTACATCCTCGATCTCCCACGCCGCGTTCCTCCCCCACTGGTTCCCGGTATCCTCCCCGCTGTCACAGCTTCAGGTTCGGCACCGCATTCAGGTCATAACCATGGCGGACGCCCTTCCTGTACTCGTAGTACGCCGCAGCCCCGATCATCGCCGCGTTGTCGGTGCAATAGACGGGCGCGGGGTGATAAAACCGGATATTCCGCTTGCCGCATTCTTTCTCAAACGCCTCCCGCAGGGAAGAATTGGAGGCAACGCCTCCCGCGATGGCAAATTTGTCATACCCGTATTCCTTCACAGCATGCAAGGAATGCTCCACCAGCACATCTACCACCGCTTTCTGGAATGAGGCCGCAACATCCGCCTGGCAGATCTCCTCCCCCTTCATCCGGCAGGCGTTCAGATAGTTGAGGACAGCCGACTTTAAGCCGCTGAAACTGAAATCATATTTGCTCTCCGCCACCTTCGCCCTGGGAAAAGGAATCGCGTCCGGGTTGCCTTCCCTGGATATTTTGTCGATCTTTGGGCCTCCGGGATATCCCAGTCCGATAGCCCTGGCCACCTTGTCAAACGCCTCCCCTGCCGCGTCATCCCGGGTCCTGCCTATGATCTCGTAATCGCCGTAATCCCGCACCACCACCAGGTGGGAATGGCCGCCGGATGCCACCAGGCACACAAAAGGCGGCTCCAGATCCGGATACTCGATGTAGTTCGCGCTGATATGGCCGCTGATATGGTGTACGCCGATCAGGGGCTTGCGGGCCGCAAAGCTGATCGCTTTCGCCGCCGACACCCCCACCAGCAGCGCCCCAACCAGGCCCGGCCCGTAAGTCACCGCAACGGCTGTGATCTCCTCCAGCGGCACGCCGGCCTGCTCCAGGGCTTCTTCTATCACCTGGTTGATCTTTTCAATATGTTTTCGGGACGCGATCTCCGGAACGACGCCTCCATACCGGGTGTGGAGATCGATCTGTGTAAATATAACGTTTGACAGCACCTCTCTGCCGTTTCTCACCACAGAGGCCGCTGTCTCGTCACAGGAGCTCTCGATCGCCAGGATCAGGACCTCCTCCCTGTCCTGCTGTTCCACTTTTCAAACCGCCTTTATCTTTACTCTGCCAACTGCTGGATATGCAGGTTTGCCGCATTATCCCAGCCGTAGATCTTCCATAGCCTGTTTTCGTTCCTTCTCAGCAGATAGACCACATCCACCGACATGGAATTTCCGTTTTCCGAGATCTTGTACACACAGTTCAGGCGGGCAAAATCATATCCGTCCTCCTGAAAAAAGAACACATTGACGCTGGATGCCACAGCCGCGCTGACGATCACACGCTTCTTATCGTGAAAGCGCTCAACATCTGCCTTCAGGTCCGCCAGATAGGATTCTTCCTCGTTGATGGCCAAAAGATCCGCGTCATAGAGCTCCCTTGCCTTCATCCCCAGTTCTTCCAGCTCTTCCGCCGTGGTCTCTTCCGCATAGAAGCAGCGCTCGATCTCCGTGTAATACTTTATGACTTCCTTGGGAGTGGCGGGGTAGTTCGTGCTGAGATCCCGCATCAGAACCTTCTGGACTGCCGTCGGCGCCGTGTCCCTGCTCTCCTGCCTTGCCTTGCCTCTCATCACCGCAAACACTCCCACCACGCCGGCGATCACAACCAGCAACACAACAATCACGATCTTCGTCGTTTTCTTCATACCGCCTCTCCTTCACCGCCCCCGGCAGCGCACCGCCGTCTTCAGTCTTCCTCAAAATTCAGCTCCACAGTCCTGCCGTCCCTGGCCGCGACCGCATTGGGAAAGATCTTCCTCACGTCCCCCATGTATTCCTCCGGCCGGGTCAGGGAAGGGCTGTAATGCGTCAGCCAGAGTTCCGGCACCTGGGCCGCCCGGGCGATCCTGGCCGCCTCATACATGGTCATGTGCTTATTTTCCCTGGCTTTCACCATCTTGTCCGGCTCCCCGTACATTCCCTCCAGGATCAGCAGGTCTGAGTCCGCCGCGTTGGAAACGATTGCCTCCGTAGGACGGGTATCGGTGCAGTACGTGACCTTCAGCCCTTTCCGGGCCTGCCCCAGCACCATATCCGGCCTATAGACCCTGCCGTCCTGCTCTATGACCTCTCCCTTCTGGAGCCTGCTCCAGAGTTTCATGGGGATCTGCTGTTCCAGGGCCCGCTCCTTGTCAAAGCGGCCGCCCCGGTCCACCATCATGCTATATCCATAGCATAACACACTATGGCTCACCTTGAAAGCCTTAATCCGAAAACCTTCAAAAGAAAATTCCTGTTCCGGCTCTGTGATCTCCTGATACCGGATCTCAAAGGGTAGCTCCGGCGCAATAACACGCAGGGCGTTCACCGCTCTGGCCAGGCCCTTGGGGCCGATCAGCAAAAGCGGCTCCGTCCTCTCCGCGTTCCCCATGGTCAGTAGCATTCCCGGAAGCCCGCTGATATGATCCGCGTGATAATGCGTAAAACAGATGATATCAACAGGCTTTGGGCTCCATCCCTTCTCCCGCAGGGCGATCTGCGTCCCCTCGCCGCAGTCGATCAATATACTCTTTCCGTTGTACCGAAGCATCAGCGCCGTGAGCCATCGGTAAGGCAGGGGCATCATGCCGCCCGTGCCAAGCAGACTTACATCCAGCATGTCACTACTCCAGGTCTTTTTCCTTTTTTTATAAATTTTTTAAGATCTATAAAAGTTCCGTGGCCGTTTCTTCCCCCACGGGCACGACAAACTGCGCGGTCATGTCGTCATAACAATCCTCGCAGAGATCAAAATGGTGGACGCTGCCGTCCTTCCGGCTGAAATAACCGAAAGCGGCCGTGGCAGAAAAGCATCCCTCCTTCAGCCGTCCTTCCTCCACCTTCAGGTGCCTGCCGCATCGGTTGCACACTACCTGCATCAGCTTCCTCTCTCCTGCATCACTGTACTTCTGCAACGTTTCCTCCCTTTCCGCCGCTGCCGCGGCCCGATCCACACCTTGCAACAATGCCAGTATAGCACAGATCCTACGCTGTTTTCGGTGGTAATTGTTGCCGCTCATCTCTTCCACATGATCATGGCGTCCTCCACAGGCTTTTCATAAAATTTCGGCCGGATGCCTTCCGATCGAAAACCAAATTTTTCATAAATATGGATCGCGGTCCGGTTGCTGACCCTGACCTCCAATGTGTATGCCTCCACGCCCGCGGCGTTCCCCCGCTCTATCAGTTTTTGCAGCAAAACCTGGGCGATGCCCCGGCCCCGGTACTCCGGCGCCACCACCACATTGTCGATATTGGCCTCATGGCAGAGATCCGTGTAACCGCAGCAGCCTGCCACACAGCCGTCCAAAAGCGCCACAAGATAAGTGCAATAGGGCCTGGAAAGCAGCTCCCGGAATGCCTCCACAGACCATGGCATGCTGAAGGACGCCGCCTCGATCCTGCCAAGCTCCGGGATGTCCTCCTCCCGCAGCTCCCTCACTTCGATTTCCATATGACTCCATTCTCCCCGCGCCCCGGCAGATGTTCCCGCTACCCCGGCCTACTTCTGATCCTGCTCGGCCTGGCTCTTCCGCAGATATTCCGGCCGATGCTCCCCGGCGGCCACAACGCGCCCGGCGGCGCAGTAGATCTCTCCCAGCGCGGCGATGCAGGCCGCCCGTTGTCGGTTACAGCTGGCCGGCGCCAGACGGTACGGTATTTCCGCATATTTCCGGATCCACTCCAGGTACACCGGGACCCCATCGCCCAGAAAGACCACCTCCCGCCCCAGCCCGTTCAGTTTTTCCAGCAGCTCCGCGATGTCTATGGGCGCCTGCCCGATCAGGGTACGGAGACCCAGCGTCTCCCCTTCCGGCACAAATTCATAGGCGGCCGCATAGACCTGATTGCGCCTTGCGTCCATCAGCGGGCACACCAGCCTGTCCGTTCCCCACAGGTTCCAGGCCAGCCCCTCCAGGGTAGGCACCTCCACCAGGGGCTTTTTCAGGGCCAGCCCCAGGCCCTTGGCCGTAGCGGACCCGATGCGCAGCCCCGTAAAGGAACCCGGCCCCGACGCCACGGCTATTGCATCCAGCGTGTCAAGATCCAGTTCGATCATATTTCGAAGCTCTTCCAACATGGGGATCAATGTCTGCGAATGCGTCTTTTTATAATTGGTGGTATACTCCGCCAGCAGGACCTGGTCTTCCACAATAGCCACCCCGGCCACCAGCCCGGAACTGTCCAGCCCTAATATCTTCATATCAGGATCCCCCCTCGTCAGTTAGTCATGCCGCCCCCGGCTGCTGGGCTTTTTCCCTTCTCAAGGGTGATCCTCCGGTAGTCGAAGCCCTTTTCCGGATCCTTTTCCATAAAGATCCTGATCCGATTCTCCGGAAGGATCTCCTCCACCAGCTCCGCCCATTCCACCAGGCATACGCCCTGGCCGTAGATGCAGTCCTCCCAGCCGATCTCCTCCATTTCTTCCACGTCGCCGATTCGGTACACGTCGAAGTGGTATAAGGGCAGACGCCCCGTATCATACACCTGCAGTATGGTAAAGGTAGGGCTGCTCACAGGCTCCGAGATCCCCAATCCGTCCGCGAATCCCCTGGCAAACAGCGTCTTTCCCACGCCCAGGTCGCCGGAGAGCGCATACACCTGGCCGCCGGCGCAGTTTTCCCCCAGCGTCTTCCCCAGCGCGTAGGTCTCCTCCGGGCTATGACTGTGATAAACTTGAATCTCTTCCATCATCCGCCTTACCGCCGCCTTTCCCGCCTTTTCTCCTCAACCGCGGATCTTTACTTTATCCGGCGGCATATGCGTAGAGATCATCTCCATCACGGCTGCCCTCTTCTCCTCCATCTGCCGCTTGGGAAAGATCGTGGCGTTGATCCTGGAGGTGTAAACGATGATGCTTCTACCGGTGGAGACCGCCTTATACAGATCTTCCCAAAGATACTGTACGCTTTCCTCTTCCTGGGAGATCGTGATCCCGCTGTCATCCAGCACATAATGGAGGGGCTTTTGGAAACTGGGGTTTGAAAGCACCTGCTTCCTGCTCCGGAGGAACAGGGTCCAGGGCAGATACAGGAGCAGGATCAGGCCAAAGGCCAAAAACGCCCATCGCTGCGTTCCCACCGCCAACAGGATAAACAGCGCCCCAAAGGTGCTTCCCACCACTCCTGCCGCGCTGCTGTAGGTATGGCGCAGCATATAATCATACAGATCCCCCGCCTCGATCTTTACGTCAAGCTCGATCATAACCGCCGTCTCCTTTTGTCACAGTCTTTGTTCCCATGCTTCCCGGGCGTCATGGCTCATATCGAGCCAGCACATATCGAGCCTGCACGTATTGAGCAGGCGCATATCGAACCAGCGCATAACGATCCTGCACATATCGGCCCTATCCGCTCCATGCCGCGGCGCCGGATCTTGGGCCGGCTGCCGCCCGGGTCAGCAAAAAACAGGTCAAAGCCCTGAAAAGCCTGACCTGCTTTTTTCATTTCGCTTTTTTATGTCTGAATTTTACTCTATCTATTCCGAAAAAGCAAGCCTTAAATGCGCCCGGCTTTCAGAAGCGGACGTAAGGGCTTGTAGATCAGCATAGTCAAGACCGAATCCACCGTTCCCTTCAACAGGTTCATGGGCGCCACGCACACCACCCCAAAGCTGATGATGCTGCCCTCCGTCATCAGAGGATTGATCTGTGACCCCATCTCCAGAATGCTCTCCAGCGGCATATGGTACATCTCCGCAAAAGCCGGGAGCAGATAGACGATATTAAAGGCGGTCCCAAAGACCGTCATGGTCAATGTCCCTATGACGCAGCCTAAGAGCGCGGTCTTCTTATTTTTGCGGAAAGCGTAGATCACAGACGCCGGCAGGATCAGGGCGCAGCCCACCACAAAGTTGGCCAGGTCGCCCACAAAGGCTGTGGAAGTTCCCTTGATAAACAGCTTCAAAAGGATCTTGAGGAACTCCATCATCACCCCCGCCGCCGGGCCGTAGGCGAAAGCCCCCACCAGTATGGGCAGCTCGCTGAAGTCCAGCTCATAGAAACCGGGGGCAAAGGGCAGGGGGAACTCCGCCAGCATGAGCAGGGCGGAGATAGCCGAAAACATGCCGATCATAGCCACCTTGCGCGTGTGGAAAACGGGTTCCTTCACTCCCCTCACCTTTTGCCCGGCCTTTTCCAAAGCCAGGGCGATCAAAAAAAGCAGTACGATGATGCCGAAGAAGCTTGCCACATAGAGGGCATGTTCCGCAACGCTGGTAAACAGTTCTTTCATTTTTTCCTCCATTTCCGCCGCCATCGCGGCTATGCGGCTCCCGCCTTACCGACGGGAAAGCCAGTTTTGTCTGCAGGAAAATTCTTCTGTTCGCGAAAAAAGGCCCCGAAGCTTTCGCCTCGGGGCTTTTACACAGCACATACGGCGGGAATGACCCGCCCGCTAAAATACGATCTGTGCCTTCTTCTACCATCCAGACTTTACTGTTGGTCCCGGAGTTTCACCGGGTCAGCCGCACCGTTTCAGGCTTCCGCCCTTTCCGGCACGGGTCGCGGACTTTACCGCCAGTAGGGAATTTCACCCGACCCCGAAGAATTTTCTTGTTTTTGCGGCGGGAATGGCCCGCCACATGGTCTATCCTACTACGTCAGAAGGCTCCTGTCAATACCGCCCTGACTTTTTTCCCTCAGCCGATTGCCCGGTTCAGGGGGAAATCGTGCCCTCACGAATTTTCCTACGAGTTCACCGCTTTTCCCGTGTACAGCTGGTAATACTTGCCCTTCTGCTCCAGGAGCTGCTCATGGGTACCACGCTCGATGATACGGCCCTGCTCCAAAACCATGATGCAGTCACTGTTTTTGACGGTGGAAAGGCGGTGCGCTATGACAAAATTGGTCCGCCCCTTCATCAGCGCGTCCATGCCCTGCTGTACCAGTTTTTCCGTTCTGGTGTCGATGGAGCTGGTCGCTTCGTCCAGGATCAATACCGGGGGATCCGCGATAGCCGCCCGGGCGATGGCCAGAAGCTGCCGCTGGCCCTGGCTCAGGTTAGCGCCGTCGCCGTGAAGCATGGTCTGGTACCCCTCCGGCAGACGCCGGATAAATCCGTCCGCGTTGGCCAGCTTCGCCGCCCTCACCACCTCTTCATCCGTGGCGTCCAGTTTCCCGTAACGGATATTTTCCATGACGGTCCCCGTAAACAGATGGGTATCCTGGAGCACGATGCCAAGGGAACGGCGCAGGTCCGCTTTCTTGATCTTGTTCACATTGATGGCGTCATACCGTATCTTTCCGTCCTGTATATCATAGAAGCGGTTGATCAGATTGGTGATCGTGGTCTTGCCCGCACCGGTGGCCCCGACAAAGGCGATCTTCTGGCCGGGCTTTGCATAGAGCTCGATATCATGAAGGATCATCTTCTCGTCCGTGTAGCCAAAGTCCACATGGTCAAAGACCACATCCCCCTTCAGCTCCGTATAGGTTGTGGTGTCGTCCGCCTTGTGGTAATGCTTCCACGCCCAGAGACCCGTCCTCTCCCTGCTCTCCGCCAGGCTGCCGTCGGGATTTTTCACCGCGTTCACCAGCTCCACATACCCCTCGTCCGTCTCCGGCATCTCATCCATGAGCCGGAAGATCCGGTCGCCGCCAGCCAGCGCCATAATGATACTGTTTACCTGCATGGTGATCTGGTTGATGGGCATACTGAAGGATTTATTCAAGGTCAGGAAGCTGGCCAGCGCGCCAAGCGTCAGGCCGGACACGCCGGTGAGGGCAAGGATCCCGCCGCTGACGGCGCATACCACATAGTTCAGGTTGCCGAGCTGGGCGTTCACAGGCCCCATGATATTGGCGAACTTGTTGGCCGCATAGGCGCTCTCATAGAGCTGGTCATTCAGCTGGCTGAACTGCGCCAGGCTCTCTTCCTCATGGCAGAAGACTTTCACCACTTTCTGGCCCGTCATAGTCTCCTCCACGCATCCGTTCAGGGCGCCAAGAGACCTCTGCTGCGACAGGAAGAAACGGCTGCTCAAGCCTCCGATCTTCTTTGCCGCCACCATCATCAGCGATACCATCACCAGCGTGATCAGCGTCAGCGGCACATCCAGCATGAACATGGAGATCAGTACGCTCACCACGGATACCACACTGTTGACCAGCTGGGGAATGCTCTGGCTGATCAGCTGGCGCATGGTGTCGATATCATTGGTGTACATGGACATGATGTCGCCGTGGGAATGGGTGTCAAAATATTTGATGGGCAGTTTCTCCATCCTGCTGAACATATCGTTTCTGAGATTGCGCATGGTGCCCTGGGTCACATAGATCATAAGCCTTGACTGGATAAAGGACGCCACCACGCCGATACCGTAAAACCCGGCCACCCGCAGGATCGCCGACGCCAGGGGCCCGAAATCCGGATTCTGGTCTCCCAGCAGAGGCATGATATAGGAATCGATCAGCGTCCGCATGAACAGCGTTCCCTGCAGGCTGGCGAACACCGAGGCAAAAATGCAGAGGATCACCACTACCCAATGGACGGCATAATCTTTCAGAGTATACCCCATGATCCTCTTCAAGATCCTTCCCGGATGCTCGATCTTCGGCCTCGGCCCCCGCGCCCTTGCGCCTGGACCGAATCCCTTGTTTTCCCGGGGCTGTCTCTCTGCAGGCTGTACTCTCTCTTCCGCCATGTCACTCGCCTCCTTTCTCGTCAAAGTCCCCGCTTCCGCCGGTCTGGGATTCATAGACATCCCTGTAGATCTCATTCGTCTCAAGCAGCTCCTGGTGGGTGCCAAAGCCGTTGACCTCCCCCTCGTGCATGACGATGATCCGGTCCGCGTGTTCCACGCTGGAGATCCGCTGTGCGATGATCAGTTTGGTCGTGCCGGGGATCTCCTCCGCAAAAGCCTTCCTGATCTTTGCGTCCGTGGCGGTATCCACCGCGCTGGTGGAATCGTCCAGGATCAGGATCTTCGGTTTTTTCAGCAGCGCCCTGGCGATACAAAGCCTCTGCTTCTGGCCGCCGGATACGTTGGTTCCGCCCTGCTCTATGTAGGTATTATAGCCATCGGGCATCTTTTCGATAAATTCGCTGGCGCAGGCCAGTTCGCAGGCCCTTTTGCACTCCTCCTCCGTAGCGTCTTTATCGCCCCACCGGAGATTGTCAAGGATGGTACCCGAGAACAGCACATTGTTCTGAAGCACTACAGCCACCTGGTTCCTCAGGACTTCCATGTCATACCGGCGCACATCCAGGCCGCCCACCAGCAGGCTTCCCTCCGTGACATCATAAAGCCTCGAGATCAAATTCACCAGGCTGGACTTTGCGCTGCCGGTGCCGCCGATGATGCCGATGGTCTCGCCGGAGCGGATGTCCAGGTTTATATCTTTCAGGACAGCCGAATCCGCATCTTTTTTATAGCTGAAGGAAACATCCTGGAACCGGATGCTGCCATCCTTCACTTCCATCACAGGCTCCTCGGGATTGGACAGATCCGGCTTTTCTTCCAGGACCTCGCAGATACGTCTGGCGCTGGCCGCGGACATGGTCAGCATCACAAAGATCATGGACAGCATCATCAGGTTCATCAGAATGTTCATGCAATAAGTCAGCAGGCTGGTCAACTGGCCTACGGATAAGGATTCCTGCACGATCATATGTGCGCCGATCCAGCTGATCAGGATGATGCAGGTATATATGGTCAGGTTCATCACCGGGCCGTTCCATGCCACGATCCCCTCCGCCTTGCAGAAGATCTTATAAATGTTCCCGCTTGCTTTCTTGAACTTTTCGTTCTCATGGTCCTCACGGACATATGCTTTCACCACCCGGATGGCGGAAACATTCTCCTGGACGCTTTCATTCAGGTCGTCATACTTGGGGAATGCCTGGGTGAAATGCTTCATGGCCTGAGTCACGATCAGCGCCAGGATACAGCCGAGGATCAGCACAGCCACCAGATACACGCTGGCAAGCCTGGGGCTGATGCGGAAGGACATAAACATGGCGATGATCAGGGAAAAAGGCGATCTCATGCACATGCGCAGGATCATCTGGTACGCGTTCTGAATGTTGGTCACATCCGTGGTCAGACGGGTCACAAGCCCGGAGGTGCTGAACTTGTCAATGTTGGAAAAGCTGAATGTCTGTATGTTCTCATACATAGCTTTCCGCAGGTTTCTGGCAAACCCGGTGGACGCTTTCGCGCCGAACACGCCGCCGCAGATACCGAAAGTCAGGCTGCACAGCGCCGTCAGCACCATCAGCCCACCGATCAGGAGGATATGGCGCATATCTCCTTTGCTTACACCGTCGTCAATGATGGAGGCCATGAGAAGGGGAATGATCATCTCCATGATGACCTCCAGGATCATGAACACCGGCGTCAGCAGCGATGCTGTCTTGAACTCCTTGATATGAGCTCCCAGTGTTTTCAGCATTACTACACTTCCTTTCCTTTGAGAGTTTCTTCCTATTAAAAACGTACTTATATATGATACCTACAAATAAAAAAAATTGCACCCATTTTTTACAAGATTTATTAATATTAATGTTCTGTTTATTGATAATTTATGTTTTTTTCACTTTTCCGCCTTGACTTTCATGGTCAAACTGATGCGCTTCTTGGCCGCGTCCACGCTCATGACCTGGACGTCCACGATATCGCCAACGCTGACCGCCTCCAGCGGATGCTTGATGAAACGGTCTGTTATCTGGGAAATATGCACCAGGCCGTCCTGATGGACACCGATATCCACAAACACCCCGAAGTCGATGACGTTGCGGACGGTTCCCTTCAAGACCATACCCGGCTTTAGGTCCTTTATGTCCAGCACATCGCTGCGCAGGATAGGCTTCGGCATATCGTCACGGGGGTCGCGGGCCGGTTTTTCCAGCTCTTTCAGGATATCCGTCAGCGTGATCTCGCCGATGCCAAGCTCTTCCGCCAACTGTTTCTTATTGGAGATACGCTTCTCCAAACCCGATACGGCTGTCCGGGAAACAGTGCCGCCCGCGGCCCCGCTTCCGCCCGCCATGCCGTTGACTTTGTTGGTCGATCCCTTTTGTGACACCTCTTCCGCCTCCGCTGTCATACCACCCATAGCCGCTGCCAGAGCCTTTCCCATGGCAGTGCTGGTGTTGCGGATCTGGATGGGCCGGGCCTTTTTCTTTTGTGACACTTCTGCCACACTGCCTGTCGGTGCGGCCGGAGCCTTCTTTTCCGCGGCTTTTTCGGCTGCTGCCTTCTTTTGTGCGACACGGACGTCATCCATCGTCATACCCAGCTTTTCCAAAAGCTTCTCCGCCGCCTCATAGGACTCGGGATGGACGCTGGTGGCGTCCAGGGGATTGTCTCCGTCAAGGATCCGCAGGAAGCCCGCGCACTGCTCATACGCCTTCGGCCCAAGCTTAGCCACCTTGAGCAGCTGTTTCCGGTTGGTAAAACGGCCGTTCTGCTCCCTGTAATCTACGATATTCTTGGCGATTGTCTTGCTGATCCCGGAGATATACTCCAACAGTGAGACCGACGCGGTATTTAAGTCCACGCCCACCCGGTTCACGCTGTCCTCCACCACTCCGCTCAGCGCCTCCCCAAGCTTTTTCTGGTTCATGTCATGCTGATACTGGCCGACGCCAATGGATTTCGGGTCGATCTTCACAAGCTCCGCCAGCGGGTCCTGGAGCCTCCTGGCGATGGACGCGGCGCTTCTCTGGCCCACATCAAAATTGGGAAATTCCTCCGTGGCCAGCTTGCTGGCGGAGTAAACGCTGGCGCCCGCCTCGCTCACGATCACATACTGCACCGGCCTGTCCAGCTCCTTCAAAAGCTCCACGATCACCTGCTCCGACTCCCGGGAGGCGGTTCCATTCCCGACGGAGATCAGATCCACATGGTATTTCCCTATCAGACGCTTCAGCTCTGTTTTTGCTTCCTCCACCTTGTTCTGCGGCGCGGTGGGATAGATCACTTTTGTATCCAGCACCTTCCCCGTGGGGTCTACCACAGCAAGCTTGCAGCCGGTGCGGAATGCGGGATCCCATCCCAGCACCACTTTCCCGGCGATGGGCGGCTGAAGCAGCAGCTGCTCCAGATTTTTACCAAAGACGGCGATTGCGCCATCCTCCGCCTTCTCCGTAAGGTACCCCCGTATCTCCCGCTCGATGGCCGGAGCGATCAGCCGGTCATAGCTGTCCTGCACCGCCTCTTTCAGTATGGGGGCGGTATAGGGATTCTCCCTGGTCACTGTCTTCTTTTCCAGGAATCGCAGGATCCTCTCCTCCGGGGCGTTGACTTTTACGGTCAGAAACTTCTCCGCCTCCCCTCTGTTCAGGGCCAGCACCCTGTGGCCCGCGATCTTCTTCACAGGCTCCTCAAACTGATAATACATTTCGTAGACGCTCTGCGCCTTCTCGTCTCTGGCGGAACTGGTCACGATCCCTTCCTCCATGGTCAGTTCCCGGATATAGCTTCGGTAGTCCGCGTCGTCGGAAATCCCCTCGGCAATAATATCCTTGGCCCCCTGCAGCGCCTCCTCCGGCGAAGCGACTCTCTTCTCCTCCGGGGCGTCCTCTCCTGCCACATACTTGGCCGCCTCCTCCAGGACAGGCGTCGTTGCCTCCTGCGCCAGAATATATTCCGCCAGGCCGCCCAGCCCCTTCTCCTTTGCCACGCTGGCTCGGGTCTTCCTCTTAGGGCGATACGGGCGGTAGAGATCTTCCACCGCCACCAGTGTCTGGGCCGCCAGGATCTTCTCCTTCAGCTCCGGCGTCAGCTTCCCCTGTTCCTCTATGCTGCCCAGCACCTGTTCTTTCTTTTCCTCCAGATTCCGCAGATAAGCAAGCCGCTCGTTCAGGTCGCGTAACTGCTCATCGTTCAGGGAGCCGGTCGCCTCCTTTCTGTACCGGGAGATAAAGGGGATAGTGTTGCCCTCGTCGATCAGTTTCACAGCAGCTTCCACCTGCCATTTTTCCACTTTCAGTTCTTCTTTGAGTTTCAGAATAATATCCATTTTCTTCCATGCCTTTCTGCTGTAGGGATATGTGGGACGCTCCTGCCTCTGCCGGCCCGTCCTCCGGGTACATTATACTAAAAAAAACATTCTTCCGCAAGTTTTATAGACCTCTCCCGAAGCAACAGTTCAGCCGCGCCATTCGCAAAACCGCGCTTACGCGCTTTTCGTCGCTCCGCGACTTCCTTTGTTCATAAGATGGCGCTCCCTCGGATTTGGCGGAAGCATTGACATTCCAAACGAGAAATGTTACATTTATTTTAAACAGTGGAGAACTGATTTTCAGAAAACAGTGAGGGATCCTGTCTCATGGATGGCAACCGGAATTCAGACAACCGATCAGACAAAAGCCAATGGGACCGCTGGAACAGCGACGCTTCCAACAGCAGCTATTACAACCAGCCGGTCCACAGGCCCTACGGCCAGGCATTCAGCTATGCTTCCTTTATCATGGGAATGCTCTCCGTCACCATCGGCTGCTGCGGCCTGTCCATTCCCCTGAGCGCCCTCGGCGTCCTTTTCGCCCTGCTTGCCCATCGGAAGGGCCGGAGGATGAACAGCACAGCCAAGAGCGGCCTGGTTTTGTCCTGTATCGGCGCCGTGCTGGGCGTATGCCTGGCCGTGTATTCCTTCCTTGCCATGCCCGGCATAATGAAGCAGTTCCAGGCGCTCAGCCAATCCCAGTCCGAAGCCAGCCCCTACGGCGAGCTTCTAAACCGGTATTACGATTATCTTTCTGATTATTACGGGATTCCCGCAGAAGAATAGGAGGAACCGAATATGAGTGATATCATGCTTTCCCTTTCGCCAGATCGCTATCCCCTCAGTCAGGGCGGCCTGTACGGGTACGTTCCCGGTTCCGCCGGGGAAACCGGCCCTCTGAGAGGGCTGACAGACCCGGAAAAGGAAAAAGAGGAAAAAGAAGAAAAAGAGAAAAAAGGGATCCAGGATCCCACGGAAGAGTGCCAGACCTGCAAAAACCGTAAGTACAAGGACAAATCCAACGAGATGGTGTCCTTCAAATCCCCCGCCCACCTCTCCCCGGAGAATGCCGCATCCGCAGTCCGGGCCCATGAGCAGGAGCATGTGTCCAACGCGTATGCAAAGGCCGCTACAAACAACGGGAAGGTGCTCTCCGCCTCCGTTTCCATCCACACGGCGGTCTGTCCGGAGTGCGGCCGCACCTATATTGCCGGCGGCACCACACGTACACAGATCAAGTATTACAACGAGGACAATCCGTACCAAAAGAGCCTGAAATCAGCCGACAGGGCCAAATACAGCGGAATGAACCTGGATTACGCGGTGTAGGCGGCATCCAAAATTTTTTTCCAGTGGAGAAGTCGGAATGAAGCGATATAAGAAATGCTATGAATTGAAAAACACAGCCAAAGATAAACTGGACGGCAAGTATGGATCCGCGGTGTTGATCTGCTTCCTGGCATCCCTGCTCTCTACCGTGGCGTCTCTTGCCGTCAGCGGCCTGCTCCCCGGCACAGATTCCCTGATCGCCCTTTATACGATCCAGGCCCTGGTCTCCTTTTTGCTCTCCTGGATCCTGGGGATCCTGGATTTTGGGCTGACATTTTACTTTCTAAAGGCTGCCTGCGGCCAGGGATGTTCCGCAGACGACCTTTTTTACGGCTTCCGGGGCGATTCCGCCAAGATCCTCACCGTGTCCGGCGTCCGCGCCTTTGTAAATGCCCTCTGCGTACTGCCCACCCAATACCTGCTGGACGCCTCTCTGTACCGGCCAAGCCTCACGCTGGCTCTCTGCGCGGTCCTGGCTGCCCTTCTTGGAATCTGCATTCATCTGGCCGCGGGGCTGGCCCTGATGCTGTCCTTTTTCGTCATGCTGGACTTCCCGGACAAGTCCGCCCGGGAGATCCTGGAGCTCAGCTTCCGCCTCATCCGGGGGCGCCGAAAGAGCCTGTTCTTTCTACAGCTTAGCTTTCTACCCCTGGAGTTTCTGTGCATATGCAGCCTCTTCATCGGTTATCTGTGGCTTGCGCCCTACCGGAATATGGCTTACACCTGTTATTTCCTGGACCTGATGAATCCGGCCGAGACCGCTTCCGCCCCTGTGCATGCCTGAAAGGCTTATGCCTTACGATCCTTTAATTTTCTGAATTTTCCGTACCGTTTTTCATGCTGATCCATTTCAGATAGCCGTTGATAAACAGATCCAGCCCCCCGTCCAGCACGGAGTCCACATTCCCGGTCTCCACCTCGGTCCTGTGGTCCTTCACCATGGTGTAAGGCTGAAGCACATAGGAGCGGATCTGGCTGCCCCAGGCGATGTCCTTGATTTCTCCCCGGATGTCGGAAAGCTTTTCCACATTGGCCTCCTGCTTGAGCAGATAGAGTTTTGCTTTCAGCATCTGCATGGCCTTGTCTTTGTTCTGGAACTGGCTTCGCTCGTTCTGGCACTGTACCACCGTTCCCGTGGGGATATGCGTGATACGGATGGCGGAGGAAGTCTTGTTGATATGCTGGCCCCCGGCGCCGCTGCTTCGATATGTGTCAATGCGCAGATCCTTCTCGTCGATCTCCACGTCCAGGTCTTCCTCGATATCCGGCATCACATCCAAAGAGACAAAAGAGGTCTGGCGCTTGCCCTGTGCGTTGAAAGGGGAGATCCGCACCAGCCTGTGCACCCCCTTCTCCGATTTCAGGTAGCCGTAAGCGTTGGGGCCGTTGACCTGGAAAGTTACGGATTTTATACCCGCCTCATCGCCGTCCAGGTAATCCAGCACTTCGATCTCAAAGCCTTTTCTCTCCGCCCATCTGGTATACATGCGGTACAGCATACTGCACCAGTCGCAGCTCTCCGTACCGCCCGCTCCCGCGTTCAGCTTCAGGATGGCATTGTCCTTGTCGTACTCGCCGGACAGGAGCGTACTGAGCCGCAGCTCTTCCAGCTCACCGATAAATTCATCCAGTTCCGCCCGGATATCCGGGATCATGGAAGCGTCATTCTCCTCATAGCCCAGCTCGATCAGTTCCAGGATATCGTCATACTGTGTGCGGAGCTTTTCTATCCCTTCCACGGTATCCTTCAGGTTCTTCAGCTCCTTCATCTTGTTGTTAGAACGTTCGGGGTCATCCCAGAATCCCGGGGCACCCATCTCCATCTCCAGTTCTTCTATCCGTTTTGACTTGTCAGCCAGGTTAAAGTGAATCCCTCACTTCCGCTAATGGAGTTTCGTAAGTCAGCAGTTCTGACTTCATCTGATCAAGTTCTACCACTTTGCGTCACCTTCTTTCTAAAGACTTTTTTGTGATTTCTGTTTTCCGCCATCTCGGCTTTTCGTCATTTGTCTTTGCCGTTTTATCTTTGCTTTCCGCCATTTCGGCTGTTTTACGCCTTGCGCCCGCAGCACTGCTTATACTTCTTGCCGCTTCCGCAGGGGCAGGGATCGTTGGGATAGATCTTGGCGTTTTCCTTCTTCACAGGCGCCTTCGCCACACTGTCGTCCTTGTTGGTCCCGGTAACCTGGGCCACCTGTTCCCGCTCCACCTTTTGTTCCACCTTGATATGGAACAGCAGGCGCACGGTCTCTTCCTTGATATTCTGCGTCATCTCATCAAACATGTTATAGCCGCTCATCTTGTATTCCACCAGCGGATCCCTCTGGCCGTATGCCTGAAGACCGATCCCCTGCCGCAGCTGCTCCATGTCGTCGATATGATCCATCCACTTCCGGTCGATGACCTTCAAAAGGATCACCCTCTCCAGCTCACGGATGACCTCCGCATTGGGAAATTCCGCCTCCTTGCTCTCATAGAGCTTTACGGCCTCCTCTTTCAGCTGCTGCTTGAGGCTGTTTTTCTTAGGCTTCTTCACCCGCTCCAGAGTCACGGGCTCCAGGGGTATGGTGGGGATCAGGAGTGTATTCAGCTCATTGAAATTCCACTCTTCCGCCTCGGCATCGTCGTTTATGCTGATATCCACGCAATTCTCGGTGATATCCGTGATCATCTTGTAGATAAAGTCCCGCATACTCTCGCCATCCAGGATTCTGCGGCGCTCATCGTAAATGATCTCTCTCTGTTCGCTCATCACCCTGTCATATTCCAGCAGGTTCTTACGGATCCCAAAGTTGTTGTTCTCGATCTTCTTCTGGGCGGACTCAATGGCATTGGTCAGCGCCTTATGTTCGATCTCCTGGCCCTCCGGCACCCCGAGGGCATTGAACATACCGATGAGGCGCTCGGAGCCAAACAGCCGCATCAGGTCGTCTTCCAGGGAGATATAAAACTTGGATTCCCCGGGATCCCCCTGACGGCCGGAACGCCCTCTCAGCTGATTATCGATACGGCGCGACTCATGGCGCTCTGTCCCGATGATCTTTAAACCGCCGGCGGCTCTCGCCTCCTCATCCAGCTTGATATCCGTACCACGGCCGGCCATATTGGTGGCGATAGTGACCGCGCCGTGAATGCCGGCATCCGCCACGATCTCCGCCTCCAGCTCATGGAACTTGGCGTTCAGCACCTTATGGGGGATCCCCCGCTTGTTCAAAAGGCCGCTGAGTTCTTCGCTGGCATCGATATTGATCGTGCCCACCAGCACAGGCTGGCCCTTGGCATGGGCCGCCTCCACCGCGTCCACGATGGCTTTCAGTTTTTCTTTCTTGGTCTTGTAAACCGCGTCCTGGAGATCCTTGCGGATCACAGGCCGGTTGGTGGGGATCTCCACCACGTCCATGCCGTAGATCTCCCGGAACTCCTTCTCCTCCGTGAGGGCCGTACCGGTCATGCCGCATTTTTTCTCAAACAGGTTAAAGAAATTCTGGAATGTGATGGAAGCCAGCGTCATACTCTCCCGCTTTACCTTCACATGCTCTTTTGCCTCGATGGCCTGATGCAGCCCGTCCGAATACCTTCTTCCGGGCATGATACGCCCGGTAAATTCATCCACGATCAGCACCTGGTCGTCCTTCACCACATAATCCTGATCCCGGAACATCAGATTGTGCGCCCGCAGGGCCAGGATGATATTGTGCTGGATCTCCAGGTTCTCCGGATCGGCAAAGTTATCGATATGGAAGAAGTCTTCCACCTTCTTTACGCCTGCCTCCGTCAGGTTGATGACTTTATCCTTCTCGTTTACGATAAAATCGCCTGTCTCCTCCTGCACCACGCCCATGATGGCATCCATCTTTGTAAGTTCGTGCACGTCGTCGCCCCGCTGCATCCTGCGGGCCAGGAGGTCGCACATCTCATAAAGGGCGGTGGACTTTCCGCTCATGCCGGAAATGATAAGAGGCGTCCTGGCCTCGTCGATCAGCACAGAGTCCACCTCATCGATGATGGCATAATGAAGCCCCCGCAGCACCAGTTGTTCTTTATAGATGACCCGGTTGTCCCGCAGATAATCAAATCCCAGCTCATTGTTGGTCACATAGGTGATATCGCAGGCATACGCCTTCTGGCGCTCCTCGCTGTTCATGCTGTTCAGCACGGCGCCGACCTTAAGCCCCAGGAACTCATGAACCTGCCCCATCCATTCGGAATCACGCTTCACCAGGTAATCGTTTACCGTGACCACATGCACTCCTTTGCCCGCAAGGGCATTCAGGTAAGACGGCAGCACCGCCACCAGCGTCTTTCCTTCACCGGTACGCATCTCCGCGATCCGGCCCTGGTGCATGATAATGCCGCCGATAAGCTGTACCCGGTAGGGCTCCATGTTCAGCACCCTTCTCGCCGCTTCCCGCACAGTGGCAAAAGCCTCCGGCAGCAGGTCATCCAGCGTCTCCCCATCGGCAAAACGCTTTTTGTACTCCTCCGTCTTTGCCCTCAGCTCCTCGTCGGAGAGCGCCTGCATGGCGGGGCGCAGTTCCTCGATCTTGTTGACCAGCGGCTCTATGCGTTTCAGTTCCCTCTCGCTGTGTGTTCCGAATATCTTGTCAATTACTTTCACGTATTTCCATACCTTTCCGCAGCCCGCCGCGCTTCCCGCGATACCGGAGACATTAGGCTGCTGTGTCAAAAGCCTTTTCAGGCGCTGTGTCATAAATCCACGCTATATTGTAACAGATTTGGCAAACAGTTTCAACACCTCATTACCGGTAAGCCATTAACATTTTATGTACTTTTTATGAACTTAAAATACCAAAGCTTCAGCCTATTTCCACCATGTCCTTATAAATTCCGCCCAGCTCCCTCAGGCCCCGGGCGATCATGGCGCCAAAGGCCACCGCGCCCGCGTACCGCAGGTGCGTATTGTCCTCCGACCTTTGGGGATGCTCCGCATACTCGCCCTCGCCGAAGAACATATACAGGCTGCGGCTCTTTTTCTCTCCCATCTCTTCCAGGGCGGCCCTGCTCATTTGGTAGAGATCCACTAACGGCACCTGATGCTTCTGGGCCGTCTGCCTCATAGCGGCCGCATAATCCCCATGATACCCGGCGCTCAATCGATGCTCCTCCTCGAAATTCCTGCGTTCCAGAGGGGTAATGAGCACCGGAAAAGCACCTTTAACCCTGGCGGCCTCTATAAAGATCTCCAGATTTTCTATATAAGAAGAAAACGGCTCCGTATATCGGGCGGGATCCGCCGTCTTTTCATCGTTATGCCCAAACTGAATAAAGAGGAAATCTCCCTCTCCGATCCTCTCCTCTATCGGCGCCAGACGGCCCTCATCCAGAAAGCTTTTGGTGCTGCGTCCGTTCTTTGCATGATTTTCCAGACGGTATCCTTCCGCCAGGAACATGGGGAATACCTGGCCGATACCGGTCTGGGGATAAGTAGTATATTTGTTAGTCTGCACGGTGGAGTCACCGGCCCAAAAAATCTGATTCATATTCACCCTCCGTTTCCGCGCCGCTTCCCGCCCGTAACAAGTACGCCGGTATTTGCTGCAGGGAAGCATACAGCAAACCGACGTCTGTCTCTAAAAGGCTGGCCGCAGGCCAGCGCACAGACGAAAAAGCGCACGGGCATATAGCCCGATATTGGTTTTACATTACATGAAAACAAGGGAAACCGAGGTTTCCCCTGTTAGAAAATGTATTCTGCTTTCTACGGATCACTCTTTTACCGCTCCGATATTGACACCCTTGACGAAGTACTTCTGTAAGAAAGGATACAGAATCATGAACGGGATGATAACAATGATGATCGCCGCGTTCTTTACCGTATTCTCCGTCGCGTTGCTGCCTGAAGTGGGGGGCAGATCGCTGCCCATGACCATGCCGCGCAGCTTCATCTGGAAGTTGTACCACTTGGAATCTGTAATGTACAGTTTGTAATGCGTATAATCATTCCAGTACGTTACCGCGAACATCAGGCCGATGGATGCCAGCGCCGCCTTGGACATAGGCAGCACAATGCGGATAAAGGTCTGCATCGGCGAGCACCCGTCCAGCGTAGCCGACTCAAACAAACTCTGCGGGATACCCTCAAAGAAGTTCCTCATCAGCACCAGATTGTACACGTTCAATGCCGGGAACAGGATAACGACCCAGAGCGTATTTGTCAGGTGCAGTCCCCGCAGCACCAGGTAGGTCGGGATCATGCCGCCGTTGAAGATCATCGTAAACAACAGCATGTTTGCAAAAAAGTTTCTGCCCGGCATATCCCACTGGATCAGCACATACGCGCCCAGTGTGGACAGCGTCAGCGCGATCAGCGTACCGGCGATCGTGGTGATGAAGGAGATGATCAGCGGACGCAACAGCGTCGGGTTCGAAAACACATTGGCATAACCGTCCAGTCCGAAAGACTCAGGCCACAGCTTCATACCATATGCCGTATGTAAGTCGAAGGAGTCAACAATGACCTTCCACATCGGGATCAGGATAATAAACGCCAGTATGATAAATATCAGACCATTGATAATCTGAAAAGCCGAAATTTTCTTTTTTCTTTTCATGCCACTTCCTCCTTACACGATTCCGCGTCCTTCGCGTACTTTCTTACTCCAATGGTTGCAGACAAGGACAAGTACGCAGCCCACCAGAGACTTAAACAGGCCGACCGCCGTCGTGTAGCCGTAGTTCGGAATAGAGCCGCTGTTAAAACTCTGATAGTAGATGTAGGTCTCAAGCACATTCGCCACATCCAGCACCGCGTTATTCTGTAATACGAAAGCGGACTCGAACAGGTTCATAACCTTGGCAAGGTTCAGGATGATAACCGTCAGGATCGTATTGCGCAGCTGAGGGAAGGTGATGTACCGCATCTTAGCCCACCTGCCGGCGCCGTCGATGGCTGCCGCCTCATAAAGATCCGTATTGATGCCAGCCAGCGTCGCCATAAAGATGACGGTCTGCCAGCCGGTCTCCTTCCAGATATTGATGATATAATAAGCAGGACGCCACCATTTCGAAGTTCCCAGGAAATAGATCGTACTATTAGCATCCAGCACACCTATATTGACGAGAAACGTGTTCACAAGACCACTGCTCGAAGGCGACAGGATCAGGGAGAAAATCGACGCCGTCACAACCCAGGACATGAAGTGCGGCAGGTAGATGATCGTCTGCACTACTTTCTTAAACAGGAGGTTGGCAATCTCATTCAGCAGGATCGACACGATGACCGCAAACGCCGTCGTGAGCAACAGCTTGATGATGCTTATCTGAATGGTGTTCCAGAATGCCGACCAGAAATTATGCATCGAGAACATTCGCAGAAAGTTCTGTATCCCCGTAAACGTAGGTTCCTTTATACCGTTATAGTCGGTAAACGCATAACGGATACCGAGCATCGGCGCATAAAAGAATATAATGGCAAATACAAATACCGGAAGGAACATCAGATAAAATCCTCTATACTTGTAAATTTTAGCCATAGTATTATTTTTTTTCTTTTCCTTCATATCTGTCCTTCCTCTCCCACATAGTTGAAGAAATACCGTCTGTTCAGGCACTGCCTCACAGAAAAGATGAGCGGCCGCCTCTATGGATAGATTAGGCGGAGTAAAACTGCGCTCCGCCTAACTAACCTTAAATCACTGAATCATTTCTTATTGTGCGTTCAGGGAATCAACGATCTCCTGAGACATCTGAGCATAACCCTGGGACTCATACTCCTCATACGCCTCTTCAACCGTCATCTGGCCGAGCGCAACCTTCGTTACGAGGGACTGCTTCTCTGTCATCAGATCACCGTTGTTCTGGTTCATCGCATCTGTGGAAGGAACAACGAATGCACCTACGGAATTTGCGTTGAACAGCTCTTGCGCCGCCAGAGCTTCAGGCGCTACCGTCGTCTCACGAGGGTCGTTGGCCAGCGCTGTCAAAGCCAGCATCGGATCAATGTGAGCTTTGGTGTACTGGGAACCGGGAGTCTCCAGATTGTCAAGCATATGGAACTCGCCCTCAGCATAGGTCTTGGCATTTTCAGTATCCGCATACAGCGTCTCAGCCGCCGTAGACCAGTGCGTACCCTCTACGCCGTAGGTCCACAGGAACTGGGTATCAGCGCCATCCTGCATTGCCTCAATGAAGTACTTGAAGACGCCCTCCGGGTTCTCGCACTGCGTCGTGATGCACCATGCCGGAGATACGCGGTCGATGTAACCGCCGTTGCCGTCATGCTGTCCCTGTACGCCTGCAGTGACCTCCGCAATAGGGGGCATAACAGCCATTGTGCCGTCCAGGCCGTTGTTCTCGCAGTTGTTCTTGATGTTGGTTGCCCAAGTACCAGCCCAGTAGGTAAATACGCCAAGGCTGTCATCATAGAACTTGTTACGGACATCACTTGTCGCATAGCTGTTGGACTCGGGATCAACAACGCCGTCCGCAACACCCTGCGCCAGTCTCCGCATCGCCTCCTTCATGGAGTCCTCAGCGAATCCGTCGGCCCATGTGCCGTCCTCCTTCTGGTAGAAGCTCGGCCATGCGTCCTGATAAAACTCAGGGAAGTAGTTGATGTAAGGCGCCTCGGCATTCAGGAAGCCGGATGCAGCCACTACATAGTCAACACCCTCAGCCTCTTTCAGCTTGAGCAGCATGTCATAATACTCATCAAAATTGGTGGGCAGGCTCGTGATTCCCGCATCGTCCAGCCACTTCTGCTTGACGTAGGTCACACAGCCGTTGCCGTGCGTTGCCGGCATACCATAAAGGTGTCCGTCGATAAACATGGACTCCACCACGCCCGCACCGTTGTTTGCCTCCTGGCGCTTCTTAAGTTCGGAATTGTTCCAAGCGTCAGCCATATCCCAGAGAACGCCCTCGGAACCGTAGCTGGACATCTGCGTAGACGCAAGTATCAGCACGTCCGGCCAGTCTCCGCCTGCGATCTGCTGGCCTACCACGTCATAGTATGCATCGTGGTCAGGCTGGATCACGTTGATCTTGATGCCGGTCAGCTCCTCAAGCTTCGCCATGAACTGATCGCGGCCGTTCTCCTCTGTGAACACAGTACCATCAACCATGATGGTGATCTCTTCCGGCTTCTCCACATCATCAGCAGGCGTCTCTGTGCCCGCATCCGCAGTGGACTCGTCTGCATTGGATTCATCTGTGGAGCCTGCTCCTGCAGACGACCCCCCCTCAGTGCCCGAATCTGCAGCAGGATCAGACGAATCGCCACCGCCGCCGCAGCCTGCCAATGTGGCAACCATCGTTGCCGTCAAAAGCAGGGAAACTACTTTTTTGCTCATAATAAACCTCCTTTGATTGTTGCGCTTTACACCTTCTGTCTCCTACACGAAAGAACAAATGTAAGCGCTTTCTTACATTACAATCATATCACATTATCTCTTGACTTGTAAAGTATATTCTATGAAAATATGCTAAAATATGTAGCAAAAATGTAACTATTCAGGCGGTTGACGTGTTCAGAGGAAAATCGTGCGAGCACGAATTTTACTCTGAATACGGCAACCGAGGGAGCGCTTTTTTGAGCAAAGGAAGTCACACAGCGCCGGAAAGCGCGTAAGCGCGGCTTTGCGAATGGCGCGGGCTGAGCTGTTACCTGGCGTAGCCGAACTATTACAAATATCTTTGAATTTTTTTTGGAAAAAGGTATAATGAACATAAAAAAAGGAGGATCAAAGTGAAAAAGACAGCGCAGGAAATAACAGAACATGTGTATGTAAACCTCCCGGGCCAGGCTCCCTGCTATTCCTCCGTGGGGGAGGCCCTGGCGCACATCTCCGGGGAATACCCGGAGGAGGAAAAGAGCTGCCCCGCCCCTCCCCTTAAAATTCCACCCGTTATCGTCCATATCGGGCCTGGCGTTTACCGGGAAAGGCTGACTATCCGCCGGCCCGGCGTCACCCTTCAGGGGGAGGGCAGGGACCGCGGCGATGTAGTCCTTGTATACGGGTGCGGCGCCTTTGAGCTCTTGCCCGGCAGGGAAAAGCGCGGCACCTTCCGCACCGCCACCGTACATGTGGATGCCCAGGACTTTACCGCGAGGCATCTGACCTTCCAGAATGACGCGGGCTACGGCCATACCGTGGGCCAGGCGCTGGCTCTGTATGTAGATGGCGACAGGTGTTATTTTGAGGATTGCGCCATGATCGGGAGCCAGGACACCCTCTTCACCGCACCGCTGCCGCCCAAGGAGGCACAGCCCGGCGGTTTCCGCGGGCCCGGCCAAAACCGGCCCCGGGTCATGGGCCGCCACTGCTACCGGGGCTGCTACCTCCAGGGAGATGTGGATTTTATTTTCGGCAGTGCCGTATGCTGGTTTGAAGATTGCGAACTCTACTCCAAGCTGCCCGGAGACAGAAAACCTCCGGAGAGCCCGGAGGATGATGTGGTTTATGGCTATGTGACCGCCGCCTCCACGCCGGAGGGTGCGCCCTTTGGCTATGTGCTGAAAGACTGCAGGCTCACGGGCGACTGCCCGCCCGGCACGGTTTACCTGGGAAGGCCCTGGCGCGAGTTTGCAAAGACGGTATTCCTGCACTGCCAGATGGGCGCCCACATCCGGCCGGAAGGGTGGCAGGACTGGGGGAAGCCCCACGGACATTTTTATTACGGGGAATACGCTTCCTACGGGCCCGGCGCCGCTTCCGGCGCACGGGCCGGATTCTCCCATCAGCTGACGGAAGAGGAAGCATCGGAATATACCATGGAAAAAGTCCTCATGGGCTGGCAGCCAGAGCGGCGCCCATTTTCATAATGTACTTTTCCGGCAGTTCTCCCTTGCGGATATAACAGGTCCGGCTCTCGCCGTCCGTCAGCACGATCTCTACCTCCATATATTTCTTCTGGAGGAAATTGTAATAGTTATTATAGGGCCTGACATAACTCAGATACAGCATCAGTTCCCTGATCTCATCCCGGCTCGTGACATCCAGATACAACGCCCCCTCCGAGAGGCCCGTGGGAGTGGGAACGTTTTTTTGCGGCGCGGTGTCTACGGCCGGGCCCGGGGCGGTTTCTTCCGTCGATTCCTCCGCCTTTCCCTGAACGCCGTAACTTTCCCTGGCATAGTCGATCACGTTCTGGCTGCTGCTCAGATCCACGTCTTCCATATCGACCTGATAGCCAAACAGCCGAAGATGGATGTTGCTCACTTTTTCCGCAGGCAGCTCCGCCGTCCAGCCGTCAAGCCCCAGTCTGTCCAGCGCCTCTATGGTGTGCTCCATGGATTCGTACACATCCAGATATATCCTGCGGTACAGGCTCCCCGTATCCTGTGTTGCAGACCCTGCTTCCGCCGGAAATTCCATCTCTTCCTCCGAAGACCGGTAAAATTCAAAAGTCGCCAAAGACCTTCCTTTTCCCAGGATCACCGCCGCAGGGTCTTCCGCAAGATCCTGATCATACGCCTCGGCAATGGCCTGCATCACGTCCCCGGAAACCGGTTCCGCGTAATAGGCTTCCCCCTGGGTCCAGGACGCCATGTCAAAACTTGCCGCCAGCTCCGGCGTAAAGCGGTACGCCAGATCCAAATAACCCTCATCCGACAGCAGAGGCCAGAGGACATCCAAATCCATGTTGGCGATGGGATACTGCCGGTAGTAGGATCTGCCGTTTTTCAGAAAGACTTTTACGGTAATTTCGGCAGTATTCATTTCATCATATTCCATCGGATCCCCTCCCGCCGCAAACTCCACCCGGCCCGGCCCGTCCTCGTTTCCTTTCTCTTTCGAAGTCAGCCTTTCCAGCAGGGCATAGGCCGCATCCACATCCCGGAGCTTTGCTCGATTCAGCATATCTTCCCTGGCGCTGTACTGAAACTGATAATCCCTGTTCATAAGAGCGCCATGGTAGAAGGCCAGCCCCTCGATTTCCTCCTTGTCCGGCAGATAGGAATCATAGCCAAAGGCATCCGTCTGGAAACAAAGGCAGACCGCAAGGGAGACTGCTGCCGTTGCCGCCATCTGGAGCCGGTGGGAAAAGAACGCCTTAAAATCCATCTGGAAGATCATGTCCATAATGCCAAACGCCACGATCTCCGCCAGCAGGGCCCCAAACACTCCCCAGGCCGCCCTTCCCGTAGTATCACGGAACAGCGCATACCCCAACATTCCCGCGCCCATCCCCACAAGGAACCGCAGGATCGCGCCGAACACCTTGTTCCTCATTCCCTGCTCGGCCAGCTCGGAAGAACGCCTGCTGTACAGGATCCAGGCAAGCCCTCCCAACAATACCGCCACGCCAAAATCGCCCAGCAGGAAAGCCCTTATCTCGCCCAGGCCCAAACCCGCATCCATCGTCTCCGCCCGCAGATAAAGCAGATACACCGCGTTTACAAACGGCGACCCGTACACGATCCCCATATTCCTCGGGGGAGCGGCGTAAAACGTATCCATAAAATATTGATAGAACACTTGAAACAACTGCCAGATACCGAATACACCGCACCCTGCGATCCCTGCGGTTGTCAGCGCGTTCAGTATATTTCCACTGACCATCACCGCCACCAGGGTCATATGGTACACCAGAAGGAACGCCGCCACCAGAACCAGCAGATTGCCGAACGCCTCGCCCAGCATCCCATGGATCAAGACCTGCCCGGGCGTCCCATGCAGGTAAACCACCGCCATCCCAAGCGTGACCCCCAGCCAGAAGAGAAGCGGCACCAGATAGATCAAAAAACCGTTCAGATAGCAGACCGCGAAAAGGGTGCGGCGCTTTATGGGAAGGCTGTGGTAGGTATCGACCATATTTTTGTGGAACACAAAACGAAAACCACCCAGGCCCGCGACCAGCGCCATCCCCACTGTCAGGGCGCCTCCCGCCACCAGCAGGTAGCCGGTAAAGACCCTCACCGAATCCAGGTAATACGCCGCACTTACCGTTGTATCGACATAACTGGCGGCCCTGCCGCTCACTGTCATCAGCCACAGCACCGGCAGGATCAAAAAGCTCCCCAGAGAAGAGACTGCGATCATCCAGATCCGGTGCCGCAGATCCTCCCTCATCGCCCTAAAGAATAAGTGCTTTGATATCATAGCCTTTCACCTCCGTCTCGCTGATAAAAATCTCTTCCAGGGAAAGGGGCAGCAGTTCATAAAACACCGGATCCAGCCGCTCCATAACATTTTCAACATCTTCCCTTTTCCCCCGGGCTGTGACGGTGTAAAGCGCCCCCCGGTTTTCCACGGTCACAACATCCAACTCCTCTTTCAGGCGCTGCAGCATCTGCTCCTCCCGGATCACACACTGCACCTTGTGGATGTTCAGCTTCATCTCGTCCAGGTCCTGTTCAAAGAGGATACCTCCCCGGTGAAGCAGCCCTACATACTCACAGATATCCTCCAGCTCCCGCAGATTGTGGGAGGCGATCACCGGCGTCATTCCCCGCTCTTCTATCTCCCTGACAAAAAGCGCCTTCACCGCCTGCCGCATGACAGGATCCAGCCCGTCAAAGGTTTCATCACAGAGCAGGTATTTTGTGTTGGCACAGATGCCGCAGATCACAGACAACTGCTTTTTCATCCCCTTGGAAAAAGTATTGATCTTACGCCCTGCGTCCAGGCCGAACTTTTCCATAAGGGCTATCCATTTCTCCCGGTCAAACGCGGGATAATACGCCTGATAGAGCTTCAGCATATCCCGCGGAGTACCGCTCTTGAAAAAATACTGCTCGTCAGAGATATAAAAGATCTTCCCCTTCACCGACGGAGCGTCGTAAGCCGGTTCCCCGTCCACCAGGATCCTCCCCTCGTCGGGCCGGAAAATCCCCATGGCAAGCCTCATCAGCGTTGATTTCCCCGCGCCGTTGGTCCCGATCAGCCCAAACACATGGCCATCCTCAATGACAGCGCTGATGTGGTCTATCGCTTTCACCTTCTCAAAGCTTTTGCTCACATTCTGAAATTCGATCATGACTCCCTCCGTTCCTGCGGCCTCTGTGCACCCATCTCTTTCTCCTCATAGATCTCGTGCAGCAGACGGGCAAGCTCCTCTTCCCCTATCCCAAGTTCCCTGGCCTGCCCGGTGATCTTCCGCCACTGCTCCAGGACCTTCTCCTGCCTGTTCCGCTTCCATTCACTCTCCGCGGTGACAAAACTGCCCCGCCCGGAGACCGTGTAGAGATACCCCTCCTGCTCCAGCTGGGCATATGCCCGCTGTATGGTATTAGGGTTCACGGAAAGTTCCATAGCCAGGCTACGGACACTTGGCATCTTAGTCAGCGGCTCCAGGCCGCCGCTGGCGATCAGCCGTTCCAGCTTCTCCACCACCTGCTCATAGATAGGACGTTTGTCCCGATAATCCAAAAAAATCATTGTTCCAATCCCCACGCGCCTTGCATCGTTTTCTCTGCTCCTGCTTCAGGTATTTTCCTTGCTTTAGATACTTTCCTTACCTCAGGTTCTTTCCCTTGCTTCGGGTGTTTCCCTTATTTCTGGTTCTTTCCTTGTTTCGGGTGTTTCCTCGTTTCGGGTGTTTCCTGCTTCGGATTCTTTCTTTGCCTCCGAAGTTTCTGTTTTCATTGTTTTAAGTGTATTATTTATCTTAATACACTTATATCACTGTTTTACGGAGTTGTCAAGAATTTTTGGGGAAATATGTAGCGAAAGTATGATCGACATGTTGAATCGGAATAAGCCGCGACAGACAAGATGAAATGTAAAATAAACTTTCAAATATTGAATTAATGTGTGCTTGAAGTACGCCGGAGATATAAAAACGAAGAAAAATCGCCCTATTGCATACAACCTGACCGCCTTAAGCGGTTCCCTGCCTAAGGCGGTCTTAGAGTTGTTCCTTATGTTTCGGCGTCGGAAGAAGACGTAAGGCCAGGCTCCGGCTCTCCCACGCTGTTTTCCATCTCCTCCAGCTCCTGCTGCACAGACTGGATTTTCGCGTCCTGGTGGATAGCCCGCATGATCCGGTTTGCATCCTCCGGGGAGAACATGCCGATGGCTTTGGCCAGATCGCCTAAATTAGCCCTGTTCACTTTCAGGTGGCCTCCCCCGGAAAGCGGGATATTCAGCACCTGTTTCTTATCGTCCATATACCCCAGGCATATGCTGTTGGTTTTCTCGTCACACACAAAAGTGACGCCGTTATAGGTGATGACCCCATCCTTTGCCAGGTAGCCATAGGGCACCGAAGGCGCCTGCCGGATACTCTCTACCGCGCTCTTTCCGGCCACAACTGCCTGATAGATCCGCTCCGCCTCGGACCGCTCCTCTTCCTCCTCTTTTACCCCGTAACCGGCAATACGGCTGCTGCCCGCCCGCGAGCGCACCCCGCCGGAAACTGTTCCGGTATCCATACCGCCCCCCATGTTCCCCATGGAAAACCTTCTTCCCGGAAGCGCCGAAACTTTCGGCTCCGTCAGCCCATCCGTCTGTCTGAGACTGGCTCCAATACGCATATTCGACCTCTCTTTCCGCATACTGTCCGTGTACCGCGCCCCGCCATGCGCTCCCGCCGCCTTTATGGAACGGAAGGCATCCGGCCCACATCTCACGCAAAAAAACGGATGGTATGCTGCGTTACCATCCGTGGTGTGATTTCATATCCTTATGCTATTATATCGGACAGCCCGAAAGATTTCTTTAGGGCTGTGGAAACATTCCTGCCGCCAGGTCAAAAAACGTCATGCCTCCGCATATTTTTTCAGGACAAAGTCCTTCACCTGCTGATTGTTCTCCGGTTTCGTATCCTCCAGCGTGGCATGGATATATGGCTTTCTCTCCTTGATAAACCTCAGGACCGCCGTAGGATCCATCTCTCCAAGCCCACAGCCCACAGATACCATCTTGCCGTCCCGCACAATAAAGTCCTTCAGATGGACCATGGCTATATCCTCCCCCAGCAGATCCATCGCCTCCTCGAAAACAGCCTCCCTGTCTCTGTAATTTTCCAGATCCAGCAGGTTCACCGGGTCAAAAATGATCTGAAGGTTTGGGGACCCGATCTCGTCCAGCACCCTTCTGGCCCGGCTGGGGTTCCACACGATATGGCGGTACACCGGCTCGATCGCCAGCACCACCCCCATCTTTTCCGCGTACTCCACCACCGGCCGCAGGTTTGCGATAAATGTCCTCAATGCCTCTTCCGTATGGCACTCGGGGGTGAAAGCGTATTTTTCGTTAGGCGCCCCGGTCTCCGTTCCCACCACGCCGCATCCCAGCCAGGACGCGAAACGCAGATGCGCCATATATCGGTGAATATTTTTCCGAAGCTGCTCCTCATTTGGCGTAGCCAGATTCAGATAACACCCCAGCACGGCGATATCCACCTGATTTCTGGCGAATACATTCTTTATGTACATGGCCAATCCCGGCGTCAAAGCCTCGTCGGCAGTGGAAAACTCATCAATGAACTTTGACAGCGCCAGGTGCCCGCAGGCAAATCCCAGCCGGCGCACGTCTGCGACCCGCTCTTCAAAAGGCAATTTCCTGGTATCGTGTAATCGGATCCCTAACTGCATATTTTCCTCCATTTCTGCGCCCTTCTCCGCGCAGGCACAATCTTACGGCCAAAAAGTTTCGTTTCCGATCAAAGACAGTTCCGGCCCTTCTTCACCAGCTCATCCACTCCCACAAGCTCGTATGCCGGGCCCTCCTGCCCCTCCACGCTCACATTGTCCAGAATGAGCCTGGCGACATTTCTGGCAAAGATCCCCTTCCTGCTGCATGTTGGCACTCCCTCGGACATGGCCGGCACACCGCTCTTTGGATCTTCCGCATAGCGGAAAGAAAGATTCCGCATGACGATCTCCTCGATCTTCTGCTCCGGCAGCCCGTCGAAGAAAGCCGCCGCCACATGGCAGTTGCTGCAGTCCATATTTTCAAACACCATCTTTTTGATGGAAGGAGTCCCGTCATCTACCGGGTACGCCTCCCTCGACTGGACATATGGGGTCTTTCCGTCCGGGTCGCAGAAATAAAAGGAATTTACCACTAACGGCGTCATCACATGGTCCAGCGTCAGGTTCCGGAAAATAATATTGCTCAGGACCGCGTCCTTTCCACGGCCCCGTCTGGTCTTGATCCGCAGGCCCCGGTCGGTCCTGCGGAAAACGCAGTCCTCCACCACAAGGTTTACCACGCCGCCCGCCATCTCGCTACCCAGGGTCACCGCCCCATGCCCATCCTCCATCAGGCACTGGCGGATGTGAATGTTTTCAGAAGGAGTCCTGTACTTCTTTCCCATATAGATCTTGCCGCTCTTTACAGCGATACAATCGTCTCCCAGGGAGAAACGCACTCCGAGGATCTCCACGTTCTTACAGGATTCCGGATCCAGCCCGTCCGTGTTTGGCGAGTCGGAGGGGTTCTTCACCGTCAGATCCAGGAAACGCAGCTCGTTGCTGAAATAGGGATGCAATGTCCAGGACGGCGAGTTACAGCATGTGACGCCCTGCAGCGTCACGTTCCTGCAGTGATTGATAAAAAACAGCCTTGGGCGGAACACATCCCGGATCGCCTTTACGTTCTTCCACCAGGTCTCCCTGGTCGCGTTGCCGTTAATGCATCCCTTTCCATAGATCACCACATCCTCCACGTTCACGCCGCAGAGGATCCCTGTGTACATGGGCAGCGGATTTCCCTCCCAGCTTCCGAGATTGTACTCCCCTGTCTCGTCATAGCTCTGGATCACGCCGGGAAAGACGGGAAACTTTTCCTTTTCCTGAAACGCCTTCAGCTCCGCCCCCTCTTCCAGCTCCAGGCGCAGATGGCTCTTCAGGAACAGGCTGGTAATGCGGTAACAGCCCGCGGGCACAAGCACCCTTCCCTTTTCGGGACATGCCATGATCGCCGCCTGTATGAAATGGGTGTCATCCTGAACGCCGTCTCCCTTCGCCCCAAATTGCTTCACATCCAGGGTGACAAACTCATGCTCCGTGCGAAAACACACTTCCCCCTTTTTTTCTTCCCCGTCGTACACCTCCACCACCTGGTCGCTGTCCGGCTTTAAGCCAAACAGCGAAGTCACCGTCTTCTCCGTGGCCAGAGCCTCCCTGCCGTTCACCAGAATGCGGTAGGGCCGCCTGGTGAAATACCTTCCGCCATCCCGAATCTCTATGACGGCGCTCCTGGCTGTGCTGAACGCCTTAAGAACATGCATGTAACTCTCCTCCTCCGCAATAGTCCGCATATTTTTCCGCAAGCAGGATGTGATCCCGGCCGGCAGCGGCGATCACACGGCGGATGCTCTCATCCGCCCCTGTTTTTTCCGGACCGAAGCTTCCCCCCAGGAAATCGTTCTCTATAACCTCTCTGACATTCGCCCTGAAAAGATCCTCCAGCTCCCTGTAATACTCGTAGAGCTGAGGGCTTATATTTTTGACGGTGAGATACAGTGTCCACAGATACGCCGCTGTGTTTTCCAAAGTATGCCCCTTCCGGTACACCTGATCCAGCTTTCTGATCTGCCGCAGCAGATCCGGGTATCCCTCTTTCCCGTTGCACTCGGTCTCATAGGCCGCATAGACCGGGTAGACGCATCTTGCCGCCTCGTAAAGATCGCCGCAAACCTCCGATGTATCGAACAATCCTTCCGGCGTCCTGGGAAGCGCCCTGATCGCTTTCCATACTTCCTGCACGGAAGCCACATCGCCCGCTTCCATGCTGGCCCGGGCACCTTCCAGCGCTTCTCTCAGCTGCTTTTCCATACCTGCTCTTTCCTTTCTTTCCCGGAGATTCCCGTTTTCGGATATTTTCCTGTCCCCGGGTATTTTCCTGTTCCCGGGTATTTCCCTGTCCCCGGGCATTTCCCTGTCCCCGAATGTTTCCCTGTTCCTAGGTATTTCCCTGTCCCCGGACAATTCCCTGTTCCCGGGTATTTTCCTGTTCTCGAATGTTTCCCTGTTCCTAAGTATTTTCCTGTCCTCGAATGTTTCTCTATTTCCGGGCATTTCCCTGTTCCCGGATATTTCCCTGTTCCCGGACACTTCCCTGTCTCCGGTTACTTTCCTGCTTTCAGATATTTCCCTGCTCTTTTTCCAGGTGCTTAGCCTACTCTCATTTTACCATAAGGCCAAAGGAGTTATCAAGCCAGGATAGGATATCCGGGCTGTCATCGGACAGGAAACCCACCCTGCCTCTTTCCAAGGCGGGTGGGTTCCGCTGTCTGCCAAATTCCTGTTATGCTCGCCGCGGGCCAGACCCTCCCTACAGCGTCACACCCTGCTTGAAGATCGCCATATCGTGGAAACCCGCCGCCTCGCCGCATACCTTTTTGCCGGAGGCCACCTGGATCACATACTCAAAGAGATTCCGCGTCTCCTCCCCAAAATCCCCGTCCTCCGCCAGGACGCCTGCGTTGAAATCGATCCAGTTGGACTTCTTTTCCGCCAGCCTGGAATTGGTGGAAATCTTTACGGTGGGCACAGGGGATGCAAAAGGAGTTCCCCGTCCGGTGGTAAAGAGCACGATCTGGGCGCCTGCTGCCGCCAGGGCCGTTGCCGCCACCAGATCGTTCCCCGGGGCGCTGAGCAGATTCAGGCCCGGCGTTTTCACTGTTTCGCCGTACTGCAGCACACCCCTCACCAGGGCGCTGCCGGATTTCTGGGTACAGCCCAGGGACTTGTCTTCCAGAGTAGAAATGCCGCCCTTCTTGTTGCCGGGGGAGGGATTCTCGTAAATCGTCTGGTTATGGCTCTTAAAATAATTCTTGAAATCGTTGATCAGGTCCACCGTCCGGTGAAACAGCTCTTCGTTGGCACAGCGGTTCATGAGAATGGTCTCCGCGCCGAACATTTCCGGCACCTCTGTGAGGATGGTCGTACCGCCCTTGGAGATCAGCAGATCGGAAAACCGCCCCACCAATGGATTGGCCGTAATGCCGGACAAACCGTCGCTGCCGCCGCACTTCATGCCGACCACCAGCTTGGACGCGCTGACAGGTTCTCTTTCAAAGCCCGCGGCATAATCGATAAGGCCCCGGATGATTTCCACCGCCTCGCCGATCTCGTCCTCCACTTCCTGCGCCACCAGAAACTTCACCCTGTTCTCATCGTATTCCCCGATATAGGGCTTCAGCACGTCGATATTGCTGTTCTCACAGCCCAGCCCCAGCACCAGCACCCCGCCGGCATTGGGATGGTTGACCAGATCCGCAAGGATCTGCCTGGTGTGCTCCTGGTCATCCCCCATCTGGGAGCATCCGTAAGGATGAGAGAAAGCGATCACCTCTTCCACGCTCCCTTTTACAAAAGCGTTTGCCTGCCTGGCAATAGCGGCGGCCACATTGTTCACGCATCCCACCGTAGGGATCACCCAGATCTCGTTCCGGACGCCCACCTTGCCATCCGGGCGCCGGAAGCCCATGAAAGTCACGTCCTCCGTGCGCTTCTCCTCCACCGCCACCGGCTCGTAGGTATACTCCAGAAGATCGCCCAGGGCTGTCTTCAGGTTGTGCACATGGATCCAGGCGCCCGCCTTTACGGCTTCCCCGGCATTGCCAATGCGATAGCCGTACTTGATGACCTCGCCCCCTTCGGGGATGTCGCAGAGAGCCATTTTATGGCCTGCGGGGATCTCCTCCAGCGCGGTGACGCTTTTCTGCGCCCCCTGCACCTCCACCGTCACAGTCTCCCCTTTCGGAAGAGTGCGCAGCGCCACCACTACATTGTCATTTTCGTTGATCTTTATGAAATCCTGCATACTGCCGCCCTCATACCATTCGCCTTGATATCATCCAGATAGCCGGCCACAGCGTCGGTAAGGCCCGCCACCTTGTTCAGATCCTGTCCGAAAAAGCCCTCATTCCCCAGGAACGCGGCCACAAAGGTCTTTGTATCCTTCTCACAGTTGTCCCGGAAGAACTCCAGCACCGCCATATCGTCCATAATGTTGTATTCTTCGCCGTTCCGATGGCCGATCAGCGCCTTGTCGCGGATCTCGGTGCCATGGTAAAATGCCATCAGCGCCGCCAAGGAGAAGGTCAGGTGCGCGGGCAGCCTGCCGAACTTGTCTACATATCCCAGCAGGCTGGGCATACATCTCGCCCTCCACTTGGACACGGAATTTAGGGAGATAGACAGCAGCGCGTGTTTTACATAGGGATTGTTGAAACGGGTGATCACCGCCTCGGCGAACTCCTTCAGCTCCTCCTCCGGCAGGGTCAGCGTGGGGATCACCTCGTCAAAGATGGTCTTTACCATAAAGTTCCTGATATCGGGATCGTCCATAGACTCTTTCACGATATCGTTGCCGCACAGATAGGAAGCCAGCACAAAGGAAGTGTGGGCGCCGTTCAGGATACGCACCTTCCTCTGCTTATAGGGCTTCTGGTTGTCCGTGAAGATCACGGGCAGGCCGGCATCCGGCAGAGGGAACTCCCTGCTGATATCCTTTGAGCTCTCGATCACCCACAGGGCGAAGGGCTCGCCTGTTACCATAATGCGGTCCTCATATCCCAGCGCCTTCCACTCCTCCTCGGCGGTGTCCCTGGGATAACCGGTGACGATCCGGTCCACCAGCGTGGAGGTGAACACACACGCCTGATCCACCCAGTTTTTGAACTCATCGCTCAGGCCCCAGAGCTGGATCAACTGCATGACACACTTCTTTAACATAATGCCGTTGTCATCGATGAGCTCCACCGGCAGCATCACCAGGCCCTTGGACATATCGCCTCCAAAAGTCTCAAATCTGTGATACAGGAACTTGGTCAGCTTTCCGGGGAAAGTTTTGGGAGGCTTTGCGTCAAATCTGTCGGTATCGTCAAACACGATACCGGCCTCCGTCGTGTTGGAAACCACAAAACGGAGGGTATCGATCTCCGCAAGGCCCATATATTTGTCATACTGATTGTAAGTATCCACAGCGTCCGCGACGCTGGTGATCTGCCGGTTTAAAACCTTTGCCTCACCGTCTACGATGCCCCGAAGGGATACGGTATACTGGCAGTCCTGGGCATGAAAGTTGTCCAGATTTCCAAATTCGATAGGCTTGATCAGCACAATATCCCCGTCGAATTTGCCCTGCTCATTGGCAATATCGATCATATAATCCACAAAGGCCCGAAGGAAATTGCCCTCTCCGAACTGTACCACTTTGATCGGCCTCTCCTTTTTGCCGGTCATTGTCTTGTTTAAAACTTCCATGTGTTATCCCTCCTGCCCGCAGGCGCAGTCAATGTAAGAGCTTACATCCTTTATTTTACTTCTAAAAAACAGGTTCGTCAATATCCAAAAGGGAAAATATTCAGGGGCGTTGGCCGTTGTTTTTTACAAAAATTTTTCTTGAAAAAAAAGGGGACGTTGGCTATAATCAAGGGGAAGTTTTATGTAACTGCTTACAGACTTTTTTTCATAAAGTCAGATGCCCCCCGGCAGGCTGAGACAGGGCGTCCATCCTGCAGCACAGCAGAGCGGAATGTGGAATGTGTCTTTCAGGCACATCGGTGTCTGACCCTCGCGGGAATGAGGTGTCTTTATGACGATATATGACATTTCCGAGAAAGCCGGCGTCTCCATCGCCACGGTTTCCCGGGTGCTGAACGGAAGCAGCAACGTCAGTGAAAAAACAAAGAAAAAAGTGCTGGACGTGATCCGTCAGTATGAGTATACTCCCAACGCGTTTGCCAGGGGCCTGGGCCTGAACACCATGAAGACCATCGGCATCATGTGCGCCGACAGCTCTGACCTTTACCTGGCAAAGGCCATTTCCTATATCGAACAGCTGCTCCGGGCCAACGACTATGGCAGCATCCTCTGCTGCACCGGATATGAGTTGGAGACAAAAGCGGCCTCCATGAACCTGCTGATCACCAAAAAGGTGGACGGCATCATCCTGGTGGGTTCCAACTTTATCTATGAACGGGAGGCGGACAATCAATATGTGACGGACGCCGCCGCGCAGGTGCCCGTGATGCTGCTGAACGCGGCCCTCGACGTGCCTAACGTCTACAGTGTGGTTTCCGACGACTTCACTTCCATGTATGAAGCCACGCTGCAAATGATCCGGGCCGGCGTAAAGGATATCGTATATTTTTACAACTCCACCTCATACAGCGGAAAGAAAAAGCTGGCCGGGTACCGGGCCGCCATGGAGGAAAAAAAGCTTCCCGGCGGCAGCCTGATGCAGTTTTACTCCGGATCCCATGAGGACATTCCCGCTATGGTGGAACAGCTGAAAAAACTTCATCGCCGCGGCGTCTCCTTTCACGGCGTGATCGCCTCCGACGACACGTTAGCCCTGGCCGCCCTGAAATATGCCCGGGAATCGGGCCTGCAGGTGCCGCGGGACCTCTCCGTCCTCGGATACAACAATTCCATGCTGGCCATGTGCTGCGATCCCGAGCTCACCAGCATCGACAATAAGCTTGAAACCCTCTGCCAGCACCTGACCACCACCCTCATGGGTGTGCTGGGCGGTAATGAAATGCCGAAGAAAACCATCTTCTCAGGCGAGATCATCAAACGAGGTACCACACGCTGAGGGCACACGCCCCGGCTGCGCATACATGCCCGTCAGGGCTCTCATCTCACGGCGCTGCGGCGGAAAACCGCTGCGCTCCCAGCCGCAAAAGCGGCAGAAAGCGAGGAAAAAATGAAAGCATTTATGGACAAGGATTTTCTGCTGGAGACGGAAACGGCTAAAAAGCTTTTCCATGACTATGCGGAGACCACACCGGTACTGGACTACCACTGCCACATCAACCCAAAGGAAATCGCGGAGGACCGCCAGTTTGAAAACATCACCCAGGTATGGCTTGGCGGCGATCATTACAAATGGCGTTTCATGCGTTCCTGCGGCGTGGAGGAAAAATACATCACCGGGGATGCCTCCGACTATGAGAAATTCTGCAAATGGGCGGAATGCCTGGGAAAAGCTGTCGGCAATCCCCTGTTCCACTGGAGCCATCTGGAATTGCAGAGATATTTCGACTATCATGGCGTCCTGAACAAAAAGACCGCCGATGAGGTCTGGAAACTCTGCAACGAGAAGCTGGCGCAGCCTTCCATGAGTGTGCGCAGCCTGATCCGCCAGAGCAACGTGACCCTGATCTGCACCACCGACGATCCCATCGACAGCCTGGAATGGCATAAGAAGATCGCCGAGGACAAGAGTTTTGACGTGAAAGTCTTTCCCGCCTGGAGGCCCGACAAGGCTATGAACATTGAAAAGCCGGAATACCTGGACTATCTGGATAAGCTCGGCGAAGCCGCGGGTATGCCGGAGATCCACACCTTCGCCCAGCTGAAGGAAGCCCTGAAAAAGCGCATGGACTTCTTCGCCTCCATGGGCTGCAGCGTCTCCGACCACGCGCTGGAATATGTGATGTACTGCCCCGCAAAGGAAGACGAGGTCGAAGAGATCTTTCTGAAGAGACAAAACCGGATGATCCTGACCAGGGAAGAAGAGCTGAAATTCAAGACTGCTTTCATGCTGTTTGTGGGCAGGGAGTACCACAGGCGGAACTGGGCTATGCAGCTCCATTACGGCTGCAAGCGGGATAACAACACGCTGATGTATGAGAAGCTTGGCCCTGACACCGGGTACGACTGCATCAACAACTACGCCCCCAGCTCACAGATGGCTGATTTCCTGAATGCCCTGAACGTTACCGACGAGCTGCCCAGAACCATCCTGTACAGCTTAAACCCTAATGACAACCAGTCCATCGGCACCATCCTTGGATGTTTCCAGGATTCCACTGCCGTTGCAAAGATACAGCAGGGCAGCGCATGGTGGTTCAATGACCACAAGACGGGAATGCAGGAACAGATGACATCCCTGGCTAACCTAGGCAACCTGTCCGGATTCGTCGGAATGCTGACGGATTCCAGAAGCTTCCTTTCCTACACCAGACACGAATATTTCCGCCGGATCCTCTGTAACCTGCTGGGCAGCTGGGTGGAAAACGGGGAATTTCCAGATGACATGGAGACCCTTTCCGAGATCGTAAAGGATATCTCCTACTATAACGCCAAGAGATATTTCAACTTCGACATTTAAGCCCGGTCTCTGGATCCCTAGCGCCGGAAACAGAGGGCAAAATAGGCAAAAAAGAGGCTGCCGCAGACCTGAAAGGGAACCTGTCAAAAACATGGATCTCCCCGGCCTGTGCCAGCCTCTTTTTCCATTCGTGTCTTTAATATTGTGTCTTTAAGATCGTGTCTTTAAGATCGTGTCGTAAACGGTAGATAATACGTACCTGTACAAAACTGGAGCAAACCTGTATGATAGAGACAGAAGGTTTGCTCCAGT
>CANPYT010000015.1 GCA_947588705.1 uncultured Acetatifactor sp.
TGAAGAAGCAAGACAGAGATTGCCGGCTTATATCTATTCTGCTCCTATGAGAAAAGAATACAGTATCACGTTACGTGAAAGTCAATACTTTTCTAATAAAAGCTAAAGCCAGAGGAAGAATTATGGCTAAAACGTCATGATAATGCAGACAATACAGTTGAGGATATAGTAAATAATTCTGCAACTTTAACACCACCGCTGATCCCTAAAAGAGCAAAATAGAGGAGGTAAGCTTAAGCGAGGAAGGAAAAGCTTAATGGAAATACCTATTATGTGGGGTAAGGCTTTTTATACTGGAAGTACAATGACATGACTGCCGTTTTGCGTTATACTATATTTAGTATAGCACGGGAGGGTAGTACAATGGTGGACAATATGTATCAGCTTGCGGGGAAAGTAAATGTTCCGGTAGAAAAAAGGAATGAAATAAATCAATATATTCTTGAGATTATGGATAAATGCGGCATAAGAAAGACGGAGAGGATGACAGTCGCAGGAGTAGAAGTGACGGTAGTCAGTCCTGTGCAACCCAATACAGATGGAATCGTTATGTTCGATTATTCGATCTTTGAAAAGGAGCGAAGAGAAATTTCAACATATGATTTGAATACTTGTGAACTCTACTCGAAGGATCGAGGGTATACTGAGTTCGGCGTTGTCATGAATATGATCATGGTTTTGCAGGAAGCGTACACAAATGGCGGATGCTACTTTGTACAATCCGGTAAGCTGTGTGATATAAAAGGTTATCTGTTTTTGCTTCAGGGGATATTGGGAAGAAGGATAACTGTTCCCGGACGAGTCAGGATGTGGGATACTTATCTTTTTTTCAGAAAGGCGGAAGAATATCAAAATATTACATATAAGGAGCTGCTCGCTGACCGTTCAGAAAGCTATGGCGAATTAGACATAGAACAATTACTTGCTGTTTTTGAGGTGGAAAAGCAAGAGTTGATGTTTCCTGATAAAAAACGGATATCCTGTAGAGAAGAGATAAGTTCCGCGAGTCAATCCAGCCGAATTGAGTACGCATACAGGATTTTCTGCGGCATGAATGAGGATGAAAAAAACACAATGGAAAGTTTTCTTGGAAAACTTCTGAACTTGGATTTCTCTGAAAGAAAAGCGCTAATGGCGCATCCGGATGCAAAGGGTATCATTGCAGAAATTTCCCTGTATGTGCTGCCCGCGCGTCTCATACTTGCATATGCACAGGCTATTCAAAAAAATTTCTGGGAAATATGGGATTCTTTTGGGAGTAAAGGGTATTCAGATATCATACAGGAAGATGATCCGCAAGATTCTGATTCTGATCTGCGTAAACTCCTTTTTTACAAAGTTATACACAGAAAAAATGAAGATGAATTTCTGGAGTTTTGGGATGGCCGTAATCTGGTTTTGTCTCAGGCTATGAAAGAATGTATTCAGTGCTGGAAAGAGCAGTTTAATGATATCAGCGTACCTTCTGATATGTCAGCAGAATCTTTTCTGGCAAGAATGCTAATCCGATTGAAAGATACCTATTTCCGATATGTGGATAAAGCGTTTGTGACAGAATTCATAGAGCATGGAAACGATTTTAATCATCAGAAGGCGCTTATCCTTCTTGAACAGCTTCTGGATGAAGGACAGGAGGATTTCCCGGAGTTAACAGGTGAACAGGCGGATGAGTGGATCATTCAAGGGAAAAGGAACGAGTTTGATCGTGTGGCGATAAGTGCGTTTGTGTCATTGCTGACAAATAAGAAACAGAGAAATAAAATATTCGGATTTTAGGAGGTAATCTATGGGAACATTCGCATGCTATACAGGGGAAATGGATATACCGGAAGAAAAAAGGGACTGTTTTGGACAGCAGATGATGAAAATTCTCAACTACGGCGGAATGATGCTGCCAGAGCAGGTGTCGCTGTTTGGCCGTGAACTGATTCTTTTAAGTCCGGTGGAATTATCTAAGGAAGGTGAGGTGAATTTCTGGTATAATTATTTTGAAGAGAGCAGTTGGGAGAGCGCTGGGTTTCGCGCGAATAACTTAACTTTTTATTCCAATAAAATAGGCAGCCGTGAATTTAGCGATGTTATTCTTGCCGCGTATATGCTGTATGAAATGTATATTGAGGCTCCGGGGGTTACAGAGTGCAACGGGGAGATGATCAATCCGCGGTTCTATGGAGGATGGCTTAACCATATCCTTGGAACGGAATTTTCTATGGAGAAGCGTTATCGTCTCTGGGAAAATGCAGAGCATATCGCTTTTTCCAGAATGGATTATGATGATCCATTTTCCATTGCGGAGTTAAGGGACATGATTGCCAATGATTTTGAAAGTGCCGGTGGAACAGAATTAGCGGATCTTTTATATATCCTACATGGAACGGAGACTTTAGAAACTAACCATATAGTACCGGGCTCCTATCCGGATGATGTATATCGATGTAGAAAAGCATTGATAAGTTTTCGGAAGCTCAACGGGGATCAATTTTTGGAATCTCTTTTACACTTCCTGCAAATGGACAGGAGTAAGAGAGAAGAAAATACGGATACAAATTTAGCTCTGTTTGCAGAATTGTCGATGTTTCTTCCGGCACGGGTATTTGTCTATCTTGCGGCGGAAATAGATTGCAAACCGTTTTGGGAATTATGGAAGGAATGGAAAGATAAAGTATATCATGATGAACGGATAAAACAGTATGCTTCTAAAAAACTGCAGAAACAGCGGCAGGACTGGAGAACAAGCATCATTCCAAAGATAAGGACCTCTGCATTCCTCCGGCAGGACAACTGGTTTACGTTTTATGATACGCCGGAGGAATTAAAAGGTAAAGGTAATTACTATTTGTCAGATGATGATCGGATTTTCTGGTGGGACGGCACGGATGAAGTCGTTATCTCAGATGAGATGAACACATGGCTTACGGAACTCTCCGACAGACATCGCAGGCTGATGGATTTGCCGGATGCAGGCTGCGGGGATCAATTTAAAGGTTCTGATTTCATGCGGGACTTTATAGTTCTTCTGGATGAAATATGTGATTACTATAAGCGTATTTTTCCGTTTAAGACAATGTTTTATGATTTTTTACAAAATTCAGAAAAGAAAGAATACAGAGCTGCCCTGGCTTTGCTGCAAATCCTCTATGAAGAGAATAAAGAAGAAGGGAAAGTGATCAAATATGCAAAAGGAGACTGGGATTTGGTTAGCAAAAATGTCACGCAGAACATTGCCCGCTTGCGGTTGAAAAGATATCTGAGCGTTATGGCAAATGTGAAAATGAGAAAAAAGTATTTTCACTTTTAAAATGTATGGATTGGCCGAAGATAGGAACGGAAGGCTTTAAATTGGGCACATAAAAAGGAGTGAGTTGTATGCAGGCAGATTTTCCCCAGATCGACCTATATCGGACGGGTCAGAACATTAAAAAGATCATGCAGTCACAGAACCTGACAGTGAAAGATATCCAGGGATATCTTGGATTTTCTGCGTCACAGAGCATTTACCACTGGTTTGAGGGTAGGAGCCTTCCATCGCTGGATAACCTGTATGCACTGAGCGAACTGTTCCGCGTACCGCTGGATGCGCTAGTGTGCGGAAACAGGAGAGAACGGTTTTGCTTTTACAGGTGTTCTGCAATCAGACGTTATGTGGCTTATTATGAAAAATTTATGGCCAGGTGTGCATAGGGATATTATATCATAGCTTTAGAAGTAAATACCCTACATCGACTTTAGGGAGAATTACGAAGCAATTCTTCGGGCACAGAATGCGGACTCTGCGTCGATTGTATTATAGATTCAATGACTGACGGCGGTTGCTCTTTTAGAATGATCTTATCAGAGATTGTTTGAGGGAGATTCTTATGGCCGAACAGATACATTTTATGGTTGATTTTGAGAATACAAGAAGCCGCGGCTTGCAGGGAGCGGATTATCTTTTGCCGGAGGATGCGGTGACTATCTTTTACAGTCAGGCATGTATGAAGATTGAACGCAGATGGTTTTGCCGGATACAGGAAGCGGGATGTGGGTTTCATATCTGTAAGCTGCAGAAGGAAGGAAAGAATGCACTGGACTTTTATATCGTATCACGCATCGGAGAATTATATGGCAGCGGTTATACAGGCAAGATCGCAATCGTGAGCAATGATGCCGGATTTAAGGCAGCCAGGGATTACTGGAAGAATTGTACGTCTGTATCGCGGGATATTATTCTGCGTCCGGACATAGAACAATGTATCGCTGCCTCCGGAGAAAACAGTTGCAGGCAGAGGCAGATCTCTAAGGGGAGACAGGAAATATCACTGGAAGATGAATATCAACGGTATATCGAGCATCAAAGACTGCGCGGAAAACTGGAGGACAGCTTCGGTGATACGGAATATGCCTGCCTGATCGAACAGATCATGAGCATGATGGAATCTTCCAAGCCTCGCAAGATCCTTTATTTGGATTCACTAAAACAATTTGGAAGAGAGAAAGGACTCAAAATCTATCATAAGGTCAGACAGATTTTGTAAGCCAGATAATTAATGGCTGCTCAATAACAAAACTTGATAGCAGAAGATCAGCAGGCAGAGACAAAGCTGCTTCTGCAGATGGATAAATTTATGTTTTGGATTGGATGAGGATGTAGAACTTGCAGTATATGGTATCAGAAAGACATATTATAAGAATTATAAAATCTGCTTTCTGATTGATGAAGGAGAACAGACAGTTTACATATTGAGAGTTTTTCATATGCTGGTAGACAGCAGAGAAAAGATTTTGAGAATTTTCAGAGTGTGAAGGTACTTTAAGCCTTTGAGTTGATATGGAGATTATGAGGGTTGTTGCTTCGGAATCAGAATATGCTTTATATGGGGATGTTTTTAGCAAAGGACGTGGGATTTGATGCTTGCATTCTAATGCGGCGCTACATAATATTATTGCAGAAGAAGTATCGCCTTATTTTAACGGACAGAAATCTGTCGGGGATGTAGTGTCTATTATCCAGAGTCGTGCGGAAGTATATGTGAGTGAAAATTCCTAATAGTTTTGTTTATGAACTGATTATATATTGCATGAGAACGGAATACTGGGTGATATAATGTTAAACGTCGAGTAAGCAATTGTTCGACGAATCGACACTTGGAATGGAGAGAACAAATGGAATATATTCGTATAACGAATGGCAATATGGATGGACTTAAAGCGCTACACATAGGTTACAAACAGGAGATTGGGGAAGAACCGCCTACGGGTGAGAATTTTGACAGCCTATCTGAGGCTATTAAAAAGGGGCAAATTATCTTTTACGGGTGTGTTGATGAGGGTAGATTGATTGCCTGCTGCTCCATTACGCTAACCTATTCTACATTTAACTACCAAACAGGAGGCGTGTTTGAAGATTTCTATATTGTTCCAGAATATCGGCATAAAGGAATTGCGAGGCAGTTAGTCAGATTTGCTTATCAAGAAAGCGGTGTGGGTTCCCTCACAGTTGGATGTGCGGATTGTGACATTAAAATGTATCAATCATTAGGCTTTACTATCCCGCTTGGAAATCTGCTCGCGTTTGAGGGTTAATCCTCATGGAATAAAATCGCTGCGCTACAGCGGGTTTTGTAAATTCCCGTTGAACTAACAGTATTTACAATCGCAACTGAATAGCAACTGAATAACAATACAGCGCAAGGACGGCTATGAACGTGAAGTTTGTAGCCGTCTTTTTTGTTTGGGAAGGAGCAGGGAATGAAGGATCAGGGTGGTCAATTGTATTGCACATGTACGTTGGCAGTGTTTGGCCAAGAACGGCGAGGGTCAATATCATCCTAAGCACAATGCGATATTGATTTTGAAAAGGTAAAGGATGGCACTTGGTGGAGGTGTACTGTTGAGAAAGGTTTATCTACATCATTTTTTAAAATTTGATGCAGTTGACATTGACAATGAGTATTATGAGTGCTATTCTTTTGGGCGAGCTCGTCCGCGAAATTGTCGGCCTTGACATGAATGCGGCCAAGGCGGCATTTTCAGAGTACTTGGAGGGCAATCATCTCGATAGTCGGCAGATATACTTTGTGAACCAGATTGTTGAGTATATCGTTCATAACGGAGTGATGAAAGATCTGTCTGTCCTCCAAGAATCTCCGTTCTCGGATCAAGGAAGCATAGTTGAGATATTTACGGATCTTAATATCTGGATGGGGATCCGGAAGGTCATAGAAAGCATAAACGATAACGCGATAGCGGCGTAAGGGAAAGATTTGGGGTAGCTTTCCCATTGAAATTTCAGTTTATTGGGACAGAAGAAACCGGAAGAAAGCGGGATAAAGCGGACGGCCGGAAACAAGGTTGAAAGCGGGGAACGGGTTTGGTATAATGGAACTACAAAATTTTAGTAACAGTTCAGCCGCCTGATTTGACGGGAAATCGTGCTTGTACGAATTTCCCATCATGTCTGGCGGCTGAGGGAGCGTTTTGTGAGCAAAGGAAAGGAAGCCGCGGAGCGGCGAAAAGCGCGTTAGCGCGGCTGTGGGAATGGGAGAGGACGGAAACGGGGAAAGGCCAACGGGATAAAGCAGTGAGGAACTTTTAGAGAGGAGAAGGCGATAGATGCAGGAGAAAAAGCTGATCGAATTTCGCAATATTGTGAAAAGCTTCGACAACCAGATCGTTCTGAAAGGGGTGAGTCTCGATATTTATGAGAATGAGTTCGTGACGCTTTTGGGCCCCAGCGGCTGCGGAAAGACAACGCTGCTCCGGATCCTTGGTGGGTTCTTAAGCGCCGACGAGGGCCAGCTGATCTTTGACGGAGAGGAGATCAATGACAAACCGCCGTATCAGAGAGAGGTAAATACCGTCTTTCAGAAATATGCGCTGTTCCCTCATCTGAATGTATATGAGAATATTGCGTTCGGCCTGAAGATCAAGAAGATGGGAAAGGATGTCATCGAGCAGAAGGTAATGAAAATGCTCAAACTGATCGGGCTCGAAGGGTATGAGAATAAAAATACGACGCTTTTGTCCGGCGGACAGCAGCAGAGGGTTGCTATTGCCCGCGCGCTTGTCAATGAACCGAAGGTGCTCTTGCTGGACGAGCCCCTGGCCGCATTGGACCTGAAGCTGCGCAAGGAAATGCAGTATGAATTGAAGCGGATTCAGCAGGAGGTGGGGATTACCTTTATCTTTGTCACGCATGACCAGGAGGAGGCGCTGACCATGTCCGACAAGATCGTCGTGATGCGAAATGGAGAGATCCAGCAGATCGGGACTCCACAGGAGATTTATAATGAACCGACAAACCGTTATGTGGCAAGTTTTATCGGCGAGAGTAATATCATTCCCGGGATCATGCTGGAAGATTATAAAGTACGGTTTGACGATATTACTTTTGACTGCGTAGATCACGGGTTTAAGAAGAATGAGCCTGTGGATGTGATCATCCGCCCGGAGGATATTGATATCGTTGCCATAGAGGACGGCAAGATGACCGGAGAGGTTTTAAGCGTACTCTTTAAAGGCGTACATTATGAGATCATGGTGGAAACGGTTCCCGGTACAAAGGTGATGGTGAATATGCAGGTGACTAAAAATCGGGACGTGGTCAGCGACGACGGGAAAGAAAAGATGAGCGCTATGGATTTCTATGTGGATATTGAGGATGTGAAAAGGCTTAACGACAAGGAGATCATAGCCCGTTCCAACGCTCAGGCTTGGGCGCCGGACAGCGATGAATACGTGTCCTTCGCAAAAATCGAGTATGAGCTGGAAGAAAGGGAGGGGGATTACCCGGTCCGGTTTTCTACTGCGGGCGGACTGAGCATCGAGCGGATCATTCACGTAGTCAACCAGCCTTTTGTCAGGAATGAAAAGGCCAACGAGGGAGTCATGGCTTTTAACTTCATGACTACGGTGGATGAGATCAGGGAATCCCAGGCCCTGGATATCGATATTAAAACCTGGGCCAACGCGCAGGCATGGAAGCTGAGTGATGAGAATGAGAGCGTTGACATTACCGTGGATTATGACTTTGACCCGGACGATATCACGGAAGGCATATATCCCATCACATTCTGGACTCCTGGCCGCGAATTTAAGATACACACCACAGACTACACGGAAGAGGGCCAGAAAGTCGGCCTGACATTCTTCCCGGAGGATATCCATGTCATGTCAAGGATCGTGTGAGAGATGAAAAATTTGTGCCGTTTCCGGCGGGAAGGGGGTCGTAATGAAAAGGTTTTCCCAACTGGCAATCCCGTATATTGTGTGGACAGTGATCATGCTGGTGCTTCCGATGGCTTTGATCGCGTTTTATTCCATCACGGAGCCCGGGAACAGTATTTTCTCTTTTTCTTTTACGCTGGATCACTATATCACTTTTTTTACGGATCCGGATTTCCTGAAAATTCTGTGGCGTTCCCTGTGGATCGCGTTTAAGACTACGGTTATCTGTCTTCTGATAGGCTACCCGGCTGCATATTTTATTTCCAGGTGCGGAGAGCGATTGCAGAGTAATCTTATACTTTGCATTACCCTTCCTATGTGGATCAATATGTTGGTGAGGACATATGCGTGGATCGGGCTTCTTGCGGAGGGCGGGCTTATTCACAGAATAGCCGCATTCCTGATACCCGGCGAAAGGGAACTGCTATATACGGAAGGGGCGGTGCTCCTGGGGATGGTGTATAATTTTCTGCCGTTTATGATCCTGCAGATCAACACTTCCCTTTGCAAGATGGATGGGGCGCTTCTGGAAGCGGGATCCGACCTGGGTGCGAATCCGGTGCAGATCTTCGCGAGGATCACCCTTCCCCTGTCTCTTCCGGGAGTGGTAAATGGAATCACGCTGGTCTTTCTGCCGGCGGTAAGTTCTTTCTTTATCCCGAAGCTCCTCGGCGGGGGCCAGTATTTCCTGATCGGAAATATGATCGAAAACCAGTTTATTACCGTTGGAGAGTGGAATTTTGGAAGTGCCGTTTCCATGGTCATGGCATTCCTCATGATGCTGCTGATGGCCGTGGTGCGTAAACTGGAAAACAAAAACCGAGGGGGAAAGGAGGAGGAGAACCTATGAAAAAGGGGAAACGGCCTGCGGGAAAAATCCTGATGGTTCTCGTCATCGCCTTCTTTTACCTGCCGATCCTTTATATGATCGTATTTTCCTTTAATGAAAGCAGGTCCCTGACCGGCTTTACTGGTTTTTCTCTGCGCTGGTATGAGCGTATGCTGGAATCCAGGACGATGCGGGAAGCCCTGTACACGACATTTTCCATCGCGCTGGTCGCAACCTTTGTCTCGACGGTGGTTGGAACGGTTTCGGCGATCGGCCTGAGCAAATCCAGGAAAGTGATACGCAATATTATGGAACAGGTGGACAATCTGCCCATGATGAATCCGGAGATCGTAACCGCCATCGGGTTTATGCTGCTGTTTATTACGTTCCGGGTGGAAAAGGGTTATCTGACGATGCTGCTGGCCCATATTGCGTTTTGTATCCCCTATGTGATCCTGTCGGTCATGCCGAAGATCCGTTCCCTGGATCCCAACCTTGCGGATGCGGCAATGGATCTGGGGGCGACGCCCTGGCAGGCGATGACAAAGGTCATAATACCGCAGATCACGCCGGGAATCGTAGCGGGAGCGCTGATCGCGTTTACGATGTCTGTAGATGATTTTATTATTTCTTACTTTGCCGCGGGAGGCGGGGTGAAGAATTTGAGCATGGTGGTCTACACCATGAGTAAACGTATCAACCCAAGTATCAACGCGGCTTCAACTTTGATGGTCGTGATCATCACGATCGTGCTGATTTTGGTGAATGTGCTGCCAAAACGTAAGGCGTCGGGTGAAATTAAAAAGAGGAAAGTTTTCATTCCGGCCGCCATGGCGTTTGCGGCAGTGGCGGTTTTGGCGGTATTCTTGCGGGCCGGAAGCAATTCCGGCACGGGACCCTTCGAAGGACAAACGCTGCACATCTATACTTGGGGTGAGTACACAGGTGAGAATATCGTCAGCGATTTTGAGGAAGAGACGGGGGCGAAAGTGATTTTGGAAACCTTCGATTCCAACGAGCAGATGTACATAAAGGTTGCGAACGGGGAATCTTTCGATATCCTGGTGCCCAGCGATTATATGATACAAAGGCTGATCTCGGAGGGATATCTGCAGAAATTGGATCAAGCCCAATTAAGCGGTCTGGACAACCTGGCCGGATCCGTAAAAAATCTCCCCTACGACCCGGGAAACCAGTATTCGGTGCCGTATTTCTGGGGAACGGTGGGAATCGTGTACGATAAGACAAAAGTGGACATAGAAGATTTAGAGAGGGAGGGATTCAATATCTTCCTGGATGAAAAATACCGCGGGGATATCTACCTGTACGATTCGGAGAGAGACAGCTTTATGATGGCGCTTAAGGCCCTGGGGTATTCTATGAACACAGAGAATATGGAGGAAATCCAGGAAGCCTTCGAATGGCTGACGCAGTGTGTGCGGACAATGGATCCGGAAATCGTGACAGACGAGATCATTGATAACATGGTACAGGGGCGGAAAGCTTTGGGGCTGATCTACTCCGGAGACGCGACCTATGTCATGTCGGAAAACGAAAACATGGGCTATTACCTGCCGGAAACGGGGACAAATATCTGGTCCGATGCCATGGTCATTCCGGCAAATGCCGAAAATCCGGACCTGGCTCATGTATTTATCAACTTTGCATGTGATTATGACGGCGCCTACGATAACTCGAGCTTTGTGGGCTATACAGCGGCAAACGAGGAAGTCATGGAAGTGTTGTCCGGCGAGGGCGGAGAATTTGAGGGGATCAACGCTTATATCCCGAGGACGGATAACGATATGGATGAGGTATTTGAATATAATGAAAACACCAGGAAGGTGATCAGCAACCTCTGGAGCCGCATTAAGATTGCCGCAAGCAACGCGAATTGACGGGGGAAGGGCATTGGGCGGCGCTGTTTTTCTTCTTCCTGCCGGGCCTTTGTTGGCTGGCTCCGGGATCGTTTCGTGCTTTTGCCAAAACGGGATACGGGGAGCCGCAAAGAGTACGATGGTATTTGTTGTAGGGAAGCGTACAGCAAACCGACGCTTACCTCTAACGGAGGCATTATTGACATAAAGTCCGAAATATCGGACATAAAAACAGGGCTGCGGGATGCCGCGGCTGGATTTTCAGGGAGATTTATTGGACGAAACGTACAAGCCGGGAAAATGTTATTTATGCCGACGCTGAGGAAGGACGCCTTATCGTTTTGAAATGTGGGGGAAAGGGTGGGAAGCGACACAAGAGATCGTTCGGGATGCCACAGACAGGGAGCTGATTATGACAAATATGACAAAATATGATGTTTTGAAAAAATACTTTGGATACGATTCTTTCCGGCCGGGGCAGGAGCTTTTGATCGACAGTATCCTGGAAGGGCGGGATGTGCTCGGCGTCATGCCGACCGGAGCCGGGAAATCCCTTTGCTACCAGGTGCCGGCGCTGCTTCTCCCGGGGATCACTCTTGTGGTTTCGCCCTTGATCTCGCTGATGAATGACCAGGTTCGGGCCCTGAATGACGCAGGGATCCATGCGGCGTATATCAACAGCGCCCTCACCGAGGGGCAGATCGGGAAGGCGCTGCAGTACGCCGCTGCCGGCAGGTATAAAATTATCTATGTGGCGCCGGAACGGCTCTGTACATATGAATTTCAGCGCTTTGCAAAGGCGGTGGATATTTCCATGGTGACCGTAGACGAGGCGCATTGTATCTCCCAATGGGGGCAGGATTTCCGGCCCAGCTACCTGAAGATACTGGAGTTTGTGCGCGGCCTGAAGAAGCGCCCTATTCTCAGCGCGTTTACCGCTACGGCCACCGGAGAGGTGAGGGAGGATATTTTGTGCGTCCTGGGCCTTAGGGAGCCCCAGCTGCTGGTCACCGGGTTTGACAGAAAGAACCTGTATTTCGCCGTAGAGCAGGTGCGCTGGAAGGATCGGTTCCTCCGGGAATACCTTCGGGAACACGCGGGGGAAAGCGGGATCATATACTGCGCTACCAGGAAAAACGTGGACAAGCTTTATGAGATGCTGAGCCGGGAAGGATTTGAGGTGGCGGAGTACCATGCCGGCTTGGACACGGAACAGAGGAAAAAGAGCCAGGAAGATTTCATATATGACAGGACGCCGGTGATAATCGCTACAAACGCTTTCGGCATGGGTATCGATAAGCCCAATGTCCGATATGTGATTCACTACAACATGCCGCAATGCCTGGAAAATTATTATCAGGAGGCGGGGAGGGCCGGCCGTGACGGCGGGGCGTCGGAATGTATTCTGCTGTACTCCCCCCAGGATATTGTGATCAACCGATTTTTGATAGAAAGCAAGGCGGAGGCGACAGACCTGACTCCGGAGGAGCTGGACACGATCAGGGAGCGGGATGAGACGCGGCTGCGGGCCATGGTCGCTTACTGCACCACTACACGCTGCCTCAGGAAGTACATCCTGAACTATTTTGGCGAGAAGGAGACCTCCGCTTGCGGCAACTGTTCCAACTGCATGCGCGAGTATGAGGAGGAAGATGTGACCGATTCCGCCGTCCGGGTCATGGAATGTGTCAGGGAGCTGCATCAGCGGTTTGGGGTCAATGTGGTCGTGGGAACTCTGCGGGGAAAGGACAGCGCAAAACTGAGAAGCTACGGCCTGCAGCAGTGCCCCAGCTATGGCGGCCTGGAACATTTGGGGGAAGAAAAGATAAGGAGCATAATCGATCTGCTGTTCCAGGAGGATTTGCTGTGCACCACTCCGGATAAGTATTCGCTGGTGAAATTCAGGCCGGAAGGCTATCGGTTCCTTAAAAGATATCAGGATTCCCTGGCCGGAAAAGAAGGAGCGGATCCGGTGGCGCTGATACTGCGAAGCCCGAAAGCCGCTGAGGGACAGGCGCAGCAGAGCGGCAGCGCGGCGGGAAGAAGGGGAAAAGGGCATATATCCGAAATCCTTACATCCAGAGGGCTGGATCTGTTTGAAAAGCTGCGCACCCTGCGGGCGGAGCTGGCCCGTGAGGAGGGGCTGCCTCCCTACATTATCTTTGGAGACAGGACGCTGCTGGATATGTGCGTGAAAGTGCCCCTGAATAAGGGAGAAATGTTGGACGTAAACGGCGTGGGCGAGAATAAGTATGCCCGGTACGGACAGCAGTTTTTACAGGCAATTGCGGAATTTACCGGCGGGGTTCACGAAACCCTTTCTTACGGCCCGCCCATGGAAAAGGGATCCGCCTATAATGGGGCGTCGGGCGGAGTGCGGCGAAGACGGGAGAAAGCGGAGTTTTCGCTGACCAGGGAACAGGCGGAGGCATTTCCTTATCGTGAGAGATATCTGGCGGCGGAGCTTGCGCAGGCGCTGATGAAATTGGTAGATCCTGAGACCACGAAGAAAATTTACGGTAATGGAATATATGCCTATGTACAGAAGCTTGGATATGTGGAGGAGCGCCTTGTTGACGGCCGCTATATAAAGGTGGTGTCAGAGGATGGCAGAAGCCACGGCCTGGAGCTGGGGCCCAGAGTCAGCCAGGCCGGAACGGTTTATGAAGATCTGTACTATAAAGAGGATGCACAGCGCCTGATCGTGGAAAGCTTTGTCGTGGAAGAGTAACCCGCCGTTTGGCTTGGTATGAGCCTGTAGACGCTGACGGCGCTGGTGCCGAGGATGCCGTTTCCTATCTTTTCCTCACAGTCAAAGTCCATGGCCCGGAGGGACTTTAAACTTTCTTCCGCCTTGGACGCGTCCAGGATCAGCCAGTATTCCGTGCCGGGCTCTGTTGCGGGAAGGGCGTCGAGTGTCACGAGAAAGTGGGAGACACCGGGGTAATAGTAATCGGAGATAGTCCAGTCGATCTGGGCTAGGTCTGTAAAGATCACGTCTCCGGCGGAAATCTCCGCCGTGGCGGCCAGCGTGTCGTTCAGCCGTTGGTTTTCTGCCCGGTCGTTCTGATAGGTCGTCCGATACTGCGGGAGGCAGGACAGGAACAACAGGACCAAGACCGCAGCGGCATAGATCACCCGCCCACGGAGGCGGGACAGACAGAAACCAAGCAGCAGCCATGCGATCACGGAGACCGGATAGAGATACCGTACAATGAAAAGCGGGCGGATCAGCCTGGAGACCAGGATGCCTACAAGAAAAGTGCCAAACATGGAAAGCAGGCCGGCCAGCACCCAGGCAGCATCCGGGAACAGCGTGCGGCCCGGAAGGGCTGCGGGAGACTTGCGGGAGTTGGAATAAGGCATACAGCCGAAAACAAATGCGGCTGCGCTCAGGAGCAGGGCGGCAAACAGGAGATAGGGGAAGGCTCCGCTGAAAAAGAAAGAGATACATTCCTTCAGGGTTGGGATCCACATCATCCAGTAATCGCCCGCAGTCCGTTTCAAAGTCTGCAGCAGAATGAAAAACCAGGGTAAATATCCGGCCACGGTCATCCCGCAGCACAGCAGCGTCTTTTTTAAAAAAGCCCTGCGTCTGGCAAGGGAGACAAGGAAGAGGGCACCATAGAAAAATGCCACGGAGATCAGGCAATAGTAATGAGTGTAGGCGGCGGCCAGGGAAGACACGGCAAAGCCCACGTATCCGCCGACGCGGTTTCGGGTAAAGATCTCCCACAAATACAGATAGCTCAGCAGCACGAATAGAGCTCCCCAGGAGTACATGCGCACTTCCACGTTGTTCCGCACTGCGTTCGGCAGCAGAGAGGCCAATGTTACAAAGAGCAGGGAAGTAGTTTTGCCGTAGCGTTTCCACACCACGGTCAGGGCCAGGATCAGCATGATGCCATAGGGAAGCAGGGAGACCATGTGAAATACAGGCCCCCGGTATCCGAGAATGCCGCAGCCCAGCCGCACAAGAATATAGTAAAGCGGCGGGTGCACATCGCCGGCCGTTTCGGCCAGCATGGCGGGAAGGCGCATTTGGGCCAGGCGGATGCTATAGGCTTCGTCTCCCCAGAAGTTGTTGTCAAATATGCGGATAAAATTCAGGGAAAAAAGGAGCAGGGTATACAGGGAGATCAGTATCCGGCTTCTGTTTTTGCGAAATTGTTCAGGCATTTTTGCAGTCCTCCTGGCATAAGGTTTAGGGTATCCTATCTCTCTCCGTTTTAAACACAAAAAGCAGGGCGGCTAAATACCACCCTGCTTTTGCTGTAGGCTTGTCCGAAGATTCAGGATCTCCAAATCTTCAAGGTCTTGATCAGCTTGTTTTTTTCCTTGTCATCCATCTTGGAGACCAGGTCAAGCAGCTCATTGTCCAGAGCGGTCTTTCTGTATTCTGGCTCTACGCGGCCGATCAGGGAATCCAGTGAAATGTTCATCAACTTTGCATAATACATGAGAATACGGAGAGACATGGCTGTGCGGTTGTTCTCTACATTGCTTATGTAGCCGGGCGTTACGTTCAGGGCCTCGGCAACCTCTGCCTGCGTCAGTTTCATCTGGATGCGGAGCTCCTTGATCTGAGCTCCAAGGTTATCAAATTCTTCATTATTCGTGTTATTGCGCATAAGCTACCCCTTTCACAACAGAACTCAACAAAGAAAGTATATAATAAATATGTCAGATTTTAAAGATAGTATTTCAATGTTAATGATGTAATGAATATAGAAAAACAAAATTTCCCTGAATTTTGCTACAATTTACAGATTGAAAAAATGGAAATATTTATGGAAGATGCGGGGGAAATGATGTATAATTTTTACATATTTCAGGCTTATATTCATGCAATTTGACGAAAAATCTGCGGATGGTCCCGCAGGCGGAGAATGGCGGATGCCTGGGAACAAGAAGGCGCGGGAGGCGGATGAAGTGGCGAACGATTTTTCAAAAGGGAAAGTGTGGCGGAATATCATTTACCAGGCGGTCCCTCTGATGCTGGCACAGCTGGTGCAGCTTTTGTACAATGTAGTGGATCGGATCTATATTGGGCATCTGCCCGGCGCGGATACCCTGGCGCTGACAGGGATCGGGCTTGCGTTTCCTTTGACTACCCTGATCGCCGCCTTTACCAATCTGTTTGGAACAGGAGGAACGCCGCTGTTTTCTATTGCCAGAGGGGCGAAGCAAGAGGCAAGGGCCGAAAAGATCCTGGGGAACACATTTTCCCTTTTGCTGGGGGCTTCCGCCGTTTTGTTTCTGCTGTGTTACTTTTTCCGGCGGCCGGTATTGTATCTGTTTGGCGCCAGCGACGCTTCTTATGTGTATGCAGACGCGTATCTGAGGATATATCTGTTTGGCACATCGTTCTCCATGCTGTCCACTGGCCTGAACGGGTTCATCAACGCGCAGGGGTTCCCGCGGGTCGGTATGCTCACTACCCTGATCGGCGCAGTGCTGAACCTGGTTCTGGATCCGGTGTTTATTTTCGGGCTGCATATGGGAGTTGGGGGCGCGGCGCTGGCAACTGTGCTGAGCCAGATGGTGTCATGTATCTGGGTGATCCGGTTCCTTACCGGAAAGCGGGCTTCGCTTCTGATCCGGCGGGAAAATCTGCGTGTGGACTGGCGCCTGACGCGGGAGATCGCGGCGCTGGGGCTGTCAGGCTTTATCATGCAGGGCACAAACTGTCTGGTGCAGGTGGTCTGTAATGCCACGCTGAAAGTGTTCGGAGGAGACCTGTATGTGGGTGTTATGACAGTGATCAATTCTGTCAGGGAGATCCTTTCTCTGCCGGTCAGCGGCCTTACCAGCGGCTCCCAGCCGGTCCTTGGCTATAATTATGGTGCGAAACAGTATGATCGAGTGCGGCAGGGCATCCGTTTTACGGCGGTGCTGGGGATTTTGTACACACTGGCAGCGTGGTTTCTGGTGGTGACGCACCCTCATTTCCTGCTTTCGATTTTTGTAGAGGATGCGGCTACGATGCAGGCGGGGGAGAGGGCGCTGTATTTATATTTCTTCGGGTTTTTCTTTATGGCGTTCCAGTTTACCGGGCAGTCCTCTTTTACGGCGCTGGGGTATTCCAGGCAGGCTATCTTTTTCTCGCTGCTGCGGAAGGCCGTTATCGTAGCGCCGCTGACGATGATACTGCCCCGGGCCGGCTTTGGGGTGGAAGGCGTCTTTTTGGCGGAACCGATCTCGAATGCCATTGGGGGCCTGGCCTGTTTTGTGACGATGTACTTTGTGCTGTATCGGCGGCTTGGACATGAGCAGGCAGCGCAGCGGGAAAAGAAGAAGACATAGTGCATAGCGGGAAGACAACAGAAACGCTTTTTTATGAACAAGGGCAGGCGCACAGCACCGGTGAGCGCAGCTTCGGGAATGGCGCGGGCTGAACCGTTATGAAATAGGGACGGAAGGGAAACGGGGAAATAGGAACGGAAGGGAAACGGGGAAATAAGGCCGGAAAGGAAGCGGGGAAATAAGGCCGGAAAGGAAACGGGGAAATAGAGCCGGAAAGGAAGCGGGGAAATAGAGCCGGAAAGGAAACGGGGAAATAGAGACGGAAAGGAAACGGGGAAATAAGGCCGGAAAGGAAGCGGGGAAATAAAGACAGAAGGGAAGCGGGAACTGGGAAATAATGGAAGGGGAGAGACGCATATAATAAGGTAGGAAATAGATGGCAGACCACGGCGGGCCTGAAATGGCGGGAAGATATATCTGCTTAGGACAGGGCAGAGCGGGTAAGAGCAGGTAAGAGAATATTTCAATATAGGCATTGGGAGCATAACGAAAAAAGAACAGGAGTTTTAAAAGTAAATTAAAAGAAGTTTTAAACGTAAATCTAAGACGGCGGAGTTGGTAAAGAAGGAAACAATATTGACAATGCCTGTGCGGGGGGGTAAAATAATCATGTTCTAAAGAGTCTTAGTCTATAAGAAGAGGAGGAAAAAGACATGAAAAGATCTACAATTACTGGCTTGGCATTGATCGCCGGTGTGCTCATGGCTGTGGGCGGGATCAATGCGCTTTCTGTGAACGCGTTAGCGGACGGAACAGAGAAGACTGTCACTGGTAACACAACTCCCGGTGACGCAGGTTCGACCACAACTCCCGGCGATGCAGGTTCGACCACTTCACCGGAGACCGATCCTACAACGTCTCCTAGTGTTACTGGTAACGCAGGAACGCCGACCCCGACACCTTTTATTCCGGACAGCGAGCCTACCACAGCTCCCAGCACGGAGCCCACTACAGCTCCTACCACAGCTCCCAGCTCGACAAATACTTCGTCTGGAAGCACCTCGTCTGGAAGCACCAATGAAAGCTCCAAGTCTGATTCCAGTGAGCCTGCAAAGCTTGTTGTGAATGTGGACTGGACGGTTGTAGCGAATGAGATCAACGCTGCGCTCCTGAATACCGCAGTCGGCAACGTAGAGGTTGTTGCGGGAACAGAGTACACGATCCCCGCATCGATCCTGAACAGTGTAGCCGGCGAGGACAAGGCTTTGATGCTGCATGCGGGCAACGGCATGGCATTGAGCATTTCCGGCCAGGATGTGGTTGCAGGCAGTCAGCTGAAGATCGATATGGCTATGACGGCTGATGTTCCTGCCGCAGTGAAGAATGTTGTTACAAACAACAGCCTGGATACCCGTGAGTTTGCTCTGAAGGAGGACACTGTCCTGCCCTTCAAGGTTGACTTCCATGTACACATTGGCGAGGAATTTGCCGGCAAGTACGCAGTCCTGTATCGCTACAATGCTGTAGAGAACGTTATGGAGAGAGTCAACTACTTCAAGGTTACCGAGCAGGGCCAGGCACTGTTTGCACTGACCGAGATCGGTGAGTATGTTATAGTTGTAACGGAAGAGCAGCCGTAAGCTGAGTCCGTACAAAAACAAAAAGTAAGGCCAGATGCGCTTTTGAAAAGCGCCTGAGCCAGGCGGCCGCCCGCAGCTTTGCGCTGAGGGCGGCCGTTTTTTGTTCGTGCGGACACGATTTTCCTCTGAATACGGCCCGGCTGGGTTGTTACAGAGAAATGATAACAGTTCAGCCCGCGCCATTCGCAAAGCCGCGCTTACGCGCTTTTCGTCGCTCCGCGACTTTCTTTGCTCATAAGATGGCGCTCCCTCAGCCGCCAGACATGACGGAAAATTCGTGCGAGCACGATTTTCCGTCAAATCAGGCGGCTGGCTGAACTGTTGCGAAAAATGCCGATTCCGGCAAAATGCTTATTGACAATGCTTCAACGCACCACTACAATAAAGTGAGTGCGGGATGAAATATGTTTGGAAAGGACGGAACGGAAATGAGACATTTGACAGAGATCCGATGGCACGGAAGGGGAGGCCAGGGGGCAAAGACAGCGGCACTTCTGCTGGCGGATGTGGCATTCCAGGCCGGGAAACAGGTCCAGGGCTTCCCGGAGTACGGCCCGGAGAGGATGGGGGCGCCTATCACGGCCTATGATCGCATCAGCGACCAGGAGATACGCGTCCATTCCAATATTTATGAGCCGGATTTTGTGGCAGTGGTGGATGACACCCTGCTTCATACGGTGGATGTGACGGCGGGGTTAAAAGAGGACGGCGGCATTTTGGTCAATACGGTGCGGCCCAAAGAGGAGATCCTGCCGCTGTTGAAAGAATATCCCGGAAAGATCTATCTGCTGGATGCCAGGAAGGTGTGCATGGCTACTCTGGGGCGCTATTTCCCCAACACACCCATGCTTGCGGCGGTGGTCAAAATTTCCGGCGTCATGGAAACAGAGGTATTCCTGCGGGGGATGGAGACTTCCCTGCAGCATAAATTCGCCAGAAAGCCGGAAGTGCTGGATGGAAATCGAAAAGCGCTGCGGCTTGCGTTAGAGGAGGTAGTGGAATGTCGGTAAAAGCGGAAGATATCAATGAGAAAACGCCATGGCAGGATCTGACCGAGGGGCTGCAGATCCACGAGCCTGCTACCTCCAGAGGTTTTTTTACCGGAGAGTGGCGGACGGAGACGCCTGTCTGGGATCGGGAGAAATGCAGCCAGTGTCTGCTCTGCGTTCCCTATTGCCCGGACAGCTGCATTCCGGTACAGGAGGGCAGGCGGCAGGAGTTTGACTATGATCACTGTAAGGGCTGCGGCATTTGCGCAAAGGCATGTCCTTTTGGCGCGATCCGGATGCAGGCGCCTGAGGAATAGCGCGGAGCGGTATTCCTTCATGGAAAAAGGTTACAGTAGAGCGCGAAAGGAGAAGTTATGTCTATAAAAACAAGAATGTCCGGCAATGAGGCGGTAGCCCATGCCATCAGACAGATCAATCCGGATGTCATGCCGGCGTTTCCCATTACGCCATCCACGGAGATCCCACAGTTTGTGGCTTCTATGATCGCCAACGGCGAGATCGATACGGAATTTATCCCTGTGGAGAGCGAACACAGCGCCATGAGCGCGGCGATGGGGGCGTCTGCTGCAGGCGCGAGGGCTGTCACGGCTACCTCTTCCTGCGGTATGGCTCTTATGTGGGAGGTGCTCTATGTGGCGGCTTCCAGCAGGCTTCCTATTGTCATGGCCCTGGTGAACAGAGGGCTTACCGGGCCCCTCAATATCAACGCGGAGCATTCCGACAGCATGGGAGCCAGGGATTCCGGGTGGATACAGATCTATGCCGAGAACAATCAGGAGGTTTATGACAATTTCCTCCAGGCTCACAGGATCGCAGAGCATAAGGATGTCCACCTTCCCATCATGGTCTGCCAGGATGGGTTTATCACCAGCCACGCAGTACAGAATATCGTTCTTTGGGAGGACGAACTGATTCGGAATTTTGTGGGGGAATATGAGCCGGAACACTATCTTTTGAAGGAAGGGGAGTCCATGGCTGTAGGGCCTTACGCTTTGTCGCCCTACTGTATGGAGGCCAAGAAGGCGCAGGCTGAGGCCATGAAGAGGGCTAAGCAGGTGATTTTGGATGTGGCCGGGGAATTTGAGAAGATCACGGGGCAGCATTACGGGCTGTATGAGGGATATCGGCTGGAAGACGCGGAATACGCTGTGGTGGCCATCGGTTCCGTATGCGGTACGGCAAAGGATGCGGTGGACAGGCTCCGGGACAGAGGGGTGAAGGCAGGGCTGATGAAGATCAGGGTGTTCCGGCCTTTCCCCGGGGATGAGATCGGGGCGGCTCTGAAAAACTGTAGGGCGGTTGCCATCATGGATCGGGCGGAAAGTTACAGTTCGCAGGGCGGCCCTCTGGGGGCGGAGGTGACAGCGGCTATGTATCGAGCCAAAGCTGTGGCGGAGACGGTCAACATTATGTACGGGTTGTCCGGCAGGGATGTGCGCGTGGCGGATATGGAGCATGTGTATGAATCGCTTCAAAAGCTTGCGGCAGGAGAGATCCGGTATCCGGAGTACCCTTATCTGGGCCTGCGGTCCGCAAGCGGGGATGAGCTTTGAACGTTTTCCCGATGACATGGATAACGGAGAAGGTTATGAGAGAAAGGCAGGTTCAAATACCTATGGAGCAACAGGCATTTCGTTTTAAGGAGATACAGGAGAGGCCGGAGCGGCTGGCGCCGGGCCACAGGATGTGCGCGGGCTGCGGCGGCACGATTGCGGTGAGAAATGTGCTGAAAGCGCTGCACCCCGGAGACAAGGCGGTGGTGGGGAACGCTACTGGGTGCCTGGAAGTGTCCACTTTTATGTACCCGTACACCGCCTATGAGGACAGCTATATTCACAGCGCATTTGAGAACGCGGGCGCTACCCTCTCCGGGGTAGAGACGGCTTACCGGGTACTGAAAAAGAAAGGAAAGGTCACTTCGGATTATAAGTTTATCACCTTCGGCGGCGACGGCGGGACCTATGATATCGGCCTCCAGTCCTTGTCGGGCGCCATGGAGCGGGGGCATGACATGGTATATGTCTGCTATGACAACGGGGCTTATATGAACACAGGGACCCAGCGCTCATCGGCCACCCCTATGTATGCGGATACCACCACGACGCCCAGCGGAACTGTGTCTCAGGGCAAGCCCCAGGCAAGGAAGGATCTGGCGGGCATTCTGGCGGCCCATAACATTCCCTATGTGGGGCAGACCACCTTTATCGGCAACATGAAGGATCTGTACGTAAAGTCCGAGCGGGCTATTTATACCCCGGGAGCCGCTTTCCTGAACGTGCTTGCGCCCTGCCCCAGAGGGTGGAAGTACAATACCCCGGACATTATGGAAATCTGTAAATTGGCGGTGGAAACCTGTTACTGGCCTCTGTTTGAAGTTATCGACGGCAGATGGATCCTGAATTATAAGCCCAAGAACAAGCTGCCGCTGGAAGAGTTTTTGAAAAGGCAGGGCAGATTCCAGCACCTGTTTAAACCTGGCGGGGAGGGGCTTATAGAAGCGTTTCAGAAAGAAGTGGACAGAAGGTGGGAGGAGCTGTTAAACCGCTGTGAGGGTTAAGAACTTGGGGCGGACAAACGAAGAACAAGCTAAGTCATGTCCCGTAGGTTTGCTGCGGGTATTTGGCTGGTATGCGTGATAAAGCGCACTGGGGATGTAGGCATGAAAAACTACAGAATGCTCATAGAATATGATGGAACACGTTATTACGGCTGGCAGCGTCAGCCAGGACAGAATACGATCCAGGGAAAACTGGAAGCGGTGCTTTCGCTGCTGTGCGGAACGGAGACGGAGGTTATCGGTGCGGGGCGCACTGACGGCGGCGTCCACGCCAGAGGGATGGTGGCGAATGCGGTGTTTGAGACAGCCCTCTCCCCGGAGGAGATCCGTTCGTATTTAAACCGCTATCTGCCGGACGATATTGCGGTGTTGGAAGTGCGGGAGGCTTCGCCGCGGTTCCACGCGCGGTATAATGCTATCGGAAAGACCTATTGCTATACCTGTTATGACGGAGCGGTAAAGCCGGTTTTTGACAGGAAATATTATACTCGATTGGAGGAAACGCCGGATCTGGAGCGAATGCGCGAGGCGGCGGAACTTTTGAGGGGAGAACATGATTTTCGGAATTTTTGTGTGAATCCCCGGATGAAGAAATCCACAGTGCGAAAGGTAGACAGGATCGATATCATACGGGAGGGCGGCTATCTCCGGTTTGTCTTTCACGGTACGGGATTTCTTCAAAATATGGTGCGCATCATGGTGGGAACGCTGCTGGAGGTGGGGTACGGCCGCGTGAGCCTGGAGCAGGTGAGCCGGGCCCTGGAGTCAAAAGAGCGGCAAAAAGCCGGCCCCACAGCGCCGGCCCAGGGGTTATGCCTGATGAGCGTAGATTATGACTGATTTTAGGCGGAAAGGTATCTCGACGTTGCAGTTTAGCAGATCAAAATTAAAGGAAAAATTAGAGGAGACTCTGAAGGCGGTATTCCCCATCCTGGCGATCGTGATCGTTCTGTGTTTTACCATCGCGCCGATAGAGCCGGGCATCCTGATGACGTTTTTGGTCGGCGCGGTACTTCTGATCGGAGGAATGCTGCTTTTTTCTTTCGGGGTGGAACTATCCATGACCCAGATGGGAGAGCGGGTGGGCACTGCCATGACAAAGACCAAAAATGTTTTTCTCATGGCGGTTCTCAGCTTTGTCATGGGGCTGATCATCACCATATCAGAACCTGACCTGCAGGTGCTTGCCCGACAGGTGCCTTCTATTCCCGACAGGGTCATTATCCTTGCGGTGGCGGCAGGGGTGGGGCTGTTCCTGGTGGCGGCCCTGCTACGTATGCTGTTTGGAATCGCCCTTTCTCATATGCTGCTGGTGTTTTACGCAGTGGTCTTTGGGCTGACCCTGTTTGTGCCGGGGGATTTCCTGGCAGTGGCGTTTGACTCAGGAGGAGTGACCACCGGCCCTATGACAGTGCCGTTCATCATGGCTCTGGGTATCGGTATCTCCGCTATCCGAAGCGATAGACATGCGGCGGATGACAGCTTTGGGCTGGTGTCGCTGTGCTCTGTGGGCCCGATCCTTGCTGTGCTGCTGCTGGGGATGGTTTATCATCCGGAGCAGGCGGAAAGTGTGTCGGAACAGATCCCTGTCATAGATGATACGGTGGAGCTATGGCATTTGTTTATGGCGGAGTTCCCCACATACATAAAGGAAATGGCTGTTTCCCTGCTGCCTATTGTACTGTTTTTTGGGCTCTTCCAGCTGTTTTCAAGAGAGATAAAGAAAAAGGCGCTGATCAAGATCGCTATCGGCCTGGGCTATACTTATGTAGGTCTGGTACTGTTCCTGACAGGGGTGAATGTAGGGTTTATGCCGGCGGGAAATTACCTGGGGCAGACCATAGCCGGGCTGTCCTGTTCCTGGATCATCATACCGATCGGCATGGTCATCGGTTATTTTATCGTGCTGGCTGAACCTGCCGTGTTTGTGCTGACCAGACAGGTGGAAGAAATGACTTCGGGGGCCGTTTCCGCAAGGGCGATGGGCCTCAGCCTCTCTGTGGGGGTGTCTTTTTCCGTCGGGATCGCTATGCTGCGGGTCCTTACAGGTGTCTCCATCATGTGGTTTTTGATCCCGGGATACGGAGCGGCGCTTTTGCTTAGTTTTTTCGTGCCGAAACTCTTTACCGCGATCGCTTTTGATTCCGGCGGCGTGGCTTCCGGCCCTATGACGGCAACTTTCCTCCTCCCTTTTGCCATGGGGGCGTGTCAGGTTACCGGGGGAAATATCATCACGGACGCTTTCGGCGTAGTTGCCATGGTTGCCATGACCCCGCTGATCACCATTCAGATCATGGGCCTTGTGTTCCGGCTGAAGGAGGCACGGCTGCACAGAGAGGCGGTTCAGAACCAAGATGTATCGCTGGATGTTTACGGAGAGACGGAAATTATTGAGTTGTAGCGGAGACGCTCTTGGGGCCCGGTATCTCGGAAAGCGGAGCAGTCAAGGACAGCGCGGTCTATATAGGGCAGGACGGAACAGAACAGGCAGGGCGGGATAGAAGTATGGGAAAGCTATATTTGACGACCACGATCGTTGACAGAAAAAAGGGAACAAAATATGCAAAACAGTACAGGGAGAACGGCGTGGCTGTCACATTTGTGACGCTGGGGGCCGGTACCGCGGGAAGCGACATACTGGATTACCTTGGCCTGGAGGCCACAGAGAAGACCGTGATCTTTTCGGTGCAGGAAGAAGAAGGATGGCTGGCACTGAAGAAGGAACTTCGCCGAAAGATGCGCATTGACGCGCCGGGAGGAGGGATTGCGTTTACGATCCCGCTCAGCAGCATCGGCGGGAAAAAAACATTGCAGTTTCTTCTGGCAAAGGAAGGATATCGGAAAGAGGAGGAATCTGTTTTGAAGGAAACGGCTCACGATCTGATCATAGTTATTGCAAACAGGGGATATATCGACCTGGTGATGGATGCCGCCAGGGAAGCCGGAGCCTACGGAGGAACCGTGCTGCAGGCAAAGGGAACCGGTATGGAACATGCGGAGAAATTTATGGGGGTATCGCTGGCTGCGGAGAAAGAGATGATCTTTATTGTGGCCAGGACGGAGCAGAAGAATCCCATTATGAAAGCGGTCATGGAAAAGGCCGGGCCGGACAGCGAGGCAAAGGCCATTGTATTCTCCCTTCCCGTGATGGATACGGCGGGCCTGCGCCTGATCGAGGACTAGCAGGCCCTGAATGGCGCCGTTTATGCGGTGATGACCGTACCGGCCTTTCCTTTGACCGCGTCCTTCACTTTCGCCATGGAAGTGATCAGTACCTTGCCGTTTGGCACCTTTTCCAGGTAGCTGATGGCCGCTTCTATTTTAGGGAGCATGGTGCCGGCCTCAAACTGGCCCTGATCCTTCAGGTCTTTTGCCGTTTCCAGAGTCAGCGTTGGGAGAGGGGTCTGGCTTTCTTTTCCGAAATCTCGGTACACACAGTCAACCCCGGTCAGGATAATCAGCTGGTCGCAGTTTAAGTCTGACGCAAGTTTTCCGGCGATGGCATCTTTTTCAATGACGGCGGAGGCGCCTTTTAAGATGTGCTGCTGCTCAATAACGGGAATGCCGCCGCCTCCGCAGGCGATCACGACCTGGTCCGCATCCGCCAGTGTGCGTATGGTTTCGATCTCCACGATATCGATGGGCTTTGGGGCAGCGATAACTCTGCGGAAGCCCTTCCCGGGATCTTCTTTCACATAATTTCCCTTTTTGACTTCGATTTCCGCGTCTTCTTTGGACATATGCCGTCCGATGACTTTTGAGGGTTCATAGAAAGCTTCATCGTAGGGATCCACGGTGACCTGTGTCAGAATGGTGCTGACAGGTTTGGAAATGCCGCGGCTCAGGAGCTCTGAGCGCAGTGCGTTCTGGATGTCATATCCCACATAACCCTGGCTCATGGCGGAGCAGACGCACATGGGGGCGGGAGTATAGTCGATATAGACACGCCGCAGTTCGGTCATGGCTTTATGGATCATGCTCACCTGTGGCCCGTTGCTGTGGGTGATGGTCAGCTGGTAATCCGCTTCTACCAGGTCGGCAAGGGCTCTGGCGGTGACTTTTACCGCGTCCCACTGAGCCTCCGTGGTGTAGCCCAGCGCGTCGTGTCCGAGAGAAACAACTGCTTTCTTCTTGCTCATAGGTATCCTCCATGTCTACATAAATTTATATAAATTAAAGTGATATTTCTATTATAAAATATTTTACCTCAAGTCCTGGCGGTTTGAAAAGAGATATTTTCAAAAATTGGCGGCGGGGGTGATTGTGAAAAAAAGCGCAAAATTCCATGAAACGGAGAAAACAAAAAGCCTCCAGGCATGGGAAGGAATGATTCAAATTAATATTAATGTGGAAGAAAGTCGGACGGCTGTGCTTGGAGCGGCTGTCCGCAGATAACAGCGAAAAAGGCATTCAGTGGACATATAGGACACCGGATGCCTTTTTTCGCAGATTGTGCACGTCTGCGAAACAGGAAATTTCCAATGCCAGTACGCCATTTGTATAGACTATAATTATTATAGCATGGATTTTTGAGCGGCACAACCGATTTTTGTAGGTTTATATAGATATTTGTCAGAGTATATGTGACTTGACACATGGGAAAATGTATAATCAGATATTTTTAATAGAGAAATTTCAACAGATTTTACCTTTTGGGGTCAAATAAGTGGTCAAAACATTTGGAAAGTTGGAGGTAAAAGAATGGGCAGACATGGAGAAAATATCAGGAAACGCAGCGACGGGCGCTGGGAAGCGCGCTATATGGCATACAATGAGGAAAAAGGGAAAAAGATTTGCCATTCCATATATGGACACACATACGAGGAAGTAAAGAAAAAACGCATGGATGCGCTTTTTAGAGATGGAAGTGAATCTGCTGCCAAAAATATGTTTGATCAGAAAAACGCTGCATTCTCAGGTATAACTTTTGGAGCGGCGGCTGAGGAATGGCTTGCAGCGGTAAAATCAAGGCAGAAACAGTCTACCTATGAAAAATATGGATTTATATATCGCAGCCGTCTCAAAGAAGCAATAGGAAATATGCCGTTGGGAATGATTACAGAAAAGCTTATAAAGCAAAATCTGCAATTCGACCAGACTGCGTCAGGAAGCATACAAAAAAGTATATTTTGCGTATTAAACGGAATTTTGCAATATGCGTCAGAAAGGTATGACACAGAACTGCCTAAAATAAAAAGGAATGCCGCAGCGGTGCATGCAAATAAGGCAGAGGCATTTACAAAGTCCGAACAGGCAAGTCTGCTTTCCGTCTTGTATGCCAATATGGATCGTTTCAGTCTGGCAGTTCTGCTATGCCTGTTTACAGGGCTTAGACTGGGGGAATTGTGCGGTTTAAAATGGTCAGACATTGATTTTGCACATAAAACGCTCACTGTAAGAAGGACTGTCCAGAGGCTTTATGCGGAAAGTTCCGCCACCAAAACAGCCCTGGTGGAAGCCGCTCCGAAAAGCGGCAATTCAAAACGGGAAATCCCGCTGCAGGATGCCATTGTCGAACTGCTTACGGGTTATCGGAATGGAAAAGATTATGTATTTGGCGGTGATAAGCCGCTTGATCCCAGAACCATGCAGAACCATTACAAAAAGATTTTAGATGAGGCAGGTGTGGCTTATAAAAATTTCCACACCCTGAGACACACATATGCCACAAACTGCATTGAGGGCGGGACGGACGTAAAATCCCTGAGCGAAATGCTTGGGCATTCTAACGTAAAGATTACCTTGAACTATTATGTGCATCCGTCCATGGACACCAAGCGTATGTATGCGGACAGCCTGTGTGAATTTTACGTAAGGCTTCATGGTCAGATTCTGGGTAGGGCAGGTTAAAGGAACCGCGTCATAATAGGGATTGCGGTGCCTTTTCGCAGACGTGCACAATCTGCGAAATGTCTGTACCGGAAATATTATTTGCAGAAGAGGAGAATTTTATCAAGGAAAAATATTAGAATAGAAAACTTCTTTATTAGGAGACGGTAATTTCGTGTGTCTATTATCAATATTGGAGACGGCGTAGTTGATGTTGTGGCAACCAACGGAGATACCCATTTGGGCGGGGACGGCTTCGATAACAAGATTACCCAGTGGATGATAGACGAGTTTAAGAAAGCAGAGGGCGTAGACCTCTCGGATGATAAGATGGCGCTTCAGAGATTGAAGGAAGCAGCAGAGAAGGCAAAGAAAGGGCTGTCTTCCACAATTATCACCAATATTAACCTTCCGTTCATCACTGCAATCGTAGAGGGGCCGAAGCATTTTGACACAAACTTAACAAGAACAAAATTTGACGAACTGACCCATGATCTGGTGGAGAGAACTGCAGTTCCGGTACAGAACGCAATGAAGGATGCGTGACTTACCAGTGCAGACATCGGATATGTGCTTTTGGCGGGCGGTTCCACCCGTATTCCGGCAGCTCAGGATAAGGTAAGACAGCTGACTGGCAAGGAACCCAGTAAATCCCTGCATCCGGATGAGTGTGTTGCAACCGGAGCTTCCATTCTGGGTGGCAAGCTGGCAGGAGATGCAGGCGCAGGTGAAATCTTACGGTTGGATGTAATCCCGCTGTCACTGTCCAACGAGACCAAGGGTGGCCTTGCAATCAGACTGATTGAGAGAAATAGCACCATTCCGACCAGCATGAGAAAGGAGACTGTGGTGAAGATGAATTGTATAAAATGTGGGCAGCCGTTGGCGGAAGGAGCCAAATTCTGCCAAAATTGCGGAATGCGAGTGGAGAAGCGTCAAATATTCTGTATAAACTGCGGAGCCAGACTGGAATCGCCATCCGCGCGGTTCTGCCCTTCCTGCGGTGTCAGCATTGGTCAGAATCAAGAACGGCAGGCTGTGAACAGTGCAAAGAATGATACTACACAAAGCGGAGTGAATCAGATAAAAAATAACGCTGCAACAGAAACAGGAAGATTGTTTGCCAGCCTCGATATGGTCACTATGGTCGCCGGCGGATCGAAAAAAGCTTCCGGACCGCTTTTTGTGTATGATGATCGGATTGAATTCAGGAAAGAAAAAATATATTCTGCCGGTTCTACCATAGCGGCTGTATTGTTGACAGTTGTTGTGGTTATATGTTTACAGTATTTCCTTGAGGTGAGCCTGGGAGGTCTCTGGATTGGCCTGATTGCCGGAGGATTGGTGGCGGGTATGAATTATCTGCATCAAGGTAAACAGAATCCCGTTGATGTTTATCCTTTTCGCCAGATTATCAATGTTTCTGTTTCTAACAATAAGTTTAAAACACTTGTAATCACTGTGAACAGCGGTGTTGGTAACCGTAAAATAGGATTCAATCCTGATGTTGCACATAAACAGGAAATACAGAATATTGCGAATTTTTTGCAATCCTGTCTGCATGGAAAATGACGCGGTACGATTAACTGCTATCAGTCAGGGAAGGAGAGAGGTATAAAATGTTTGATTTTTTTAATAACGCATTTGATTTTGACGGCGATGGGAGCGTTGGCACTATCGGATATGACTCCAACGGTGATGGGCTGATCGACAGCTATCATACGGAACTGGACACGGACGGCGATGGGATCATCGATACGATCATAGACAGCAATGATTATGATCAGAATGGCATCATAGACGGTCAGACATTTTACCACGACTTTGACAATAACGGGATCTATGAAGAGGTGATAAAAGGGTATGATTCGGATGGCAATGGCGTCCTGGATGATTTTACAACGTATCATGACTATGACGGTGATGGCAATGAGGACGAGATTATACGGGAACGGCTGATGGATAGCGATGACAGTCCTGATGCGGATAAGATTCAGATGGACATTGATGGGAATCCTGTTTTTGAATCCGGGGAGAATGGTCTGTTTTCGGCGGAAGAGGACATCGGGAATGTGGGAGGAATGCGGGTGGATGAACTGGATAATTTTGATCCGGAACATGCGGATATGGATCATGTTACGGGTAATCCGGCGGAATCCATGCAGGAATGGGAATACCAGGGAGGCACGAACCGATGCGCCCTGTATGCACAGAAATTTGTGATCGAGGAACTGAGGGATATGGAGATTGATATAGAAGAATTAGCGCGGTTGGCGGAGGGAAACGGATGGTTTGGAGAGGAGAACGGAACTCCTCTTTTGAATATGGATAAGGTTCTCGAGCATTTCGGGATTCAAAGTGAAATGAGTTTTTACAATGATATATCGGATATAGAGAAATGCCTGCAGAATGGCGGAAAAGCGATTGTCTCCATAGATGCCGATGAAATATGGTATGGAGAAGACAATGACCTGTTCACTCCGAACGATGCGCCGAATCATGCTGTCGAAGTGATTGGGATTGACCGCTCTGATCCGGATGAACCTATGGTAATATTGAACGATTCCGGGAATCCGCAAGGTTGTGGTGAAATGATTCCGCTTGAAACGTTTTTGGACGCATGGGAGGATGGAAATTGTCAGATGATTTCCTGTATCTAACGGAGGTGTAGAGTTTGAAACAAACAGTATCTATAGAAAAAATAAAAAAGAATATTAAGAACAGCGGATTTTATCTGAACTGCAAAATACCGATGGGATATACGATAGGCTTCCCTGTCCTTCAAATAAGAAATGACTGTCTCTGCATCGCATTGCCGTATCTGAAATATCAGACCACGGGAGTAGTAGACAAGACGCTTGTTTTTCCCATCCGCTATGTAATATGGCTTGAACTTCCAACCGAGAAGATAATCCGTTATGAGGATTGTGAATACAGCGAAGTGTTCCGTGGGATCGACTTTGATAAGCCGGTGGGATATTTTCGGCATGATGCGATCAGGCAGTATGACAAAGCACAATACAATCAACTTTACCGGGAGCTTATGGAAGCTTACGACAAGGTGATCAATGCGATACTGGGCAAAGGTGAATATCTCCCGGAGGATGAGAGAAAATTGTCAAGGCTGTTGCAGTTATTAATGGAACCATCGTTAAGACCAATGTATAAGGTAATCGATCCGGATTTTTATTCCAAATATTTAGGGAAGGATGAGAAGCATGGCATATAAGATTCAGAATACAGATTTTTTCAAAAAAGCATTACCCCAGGAGGATGTCAGAGAAGACAGATCCGTGCAGGACGGAGTGCTGGACGATGACGGAACTGCGGTTTCGGTGGAAAGAACCGTACATACCACCCAAAAGGAGACGCCCGTAAAGGTTGGGACAGCGGTGGAACGTCTGCTGGAGGATTCGGTCAAGGCATTGACGGTAGCGGGTTTTGCGGATGCCGCCCGAGAATTGAAAAGACTGAGAAAATCTGCGGAGCATGAACGGTTTACGGTGGCTGTGGTGGGGGAATTTTCCAGGGGGAAAAGTACGTTTATAAACAAACTGCTCCAGAGAGACATTCTGCCGGTCGGGGATCTGCCTACTACAGCCGTCCTGACCAGGATACGCAGCCATACAAAGGATTTTCTGGTCGCTTTTGATGAAAGAAACAGAAAGGTTCTGGAACGAGAATTAAAAGAGGAAGCCTGGGAGAGTCTGAAGGCAAAGAATTTTGGCGGTGAAGATTTTAAGGGTTCTGTCTTCGTGGGGATTCGGAATAAATGGTTAGAGACTTGCAATATTGAACTGATGGATACGCCGGGAGCGGGAGATCTGAACGATGCCAGGGCAAGGATAGTGGGAGATGTTCTGACGGGGTGCGATGGCGCAGTGATTGCAATAAGCGCGATTGCACCGCTTAGTCAGAGCGAAAAACTCTTTATTGAGGAACGACTGTTAGGTCGCAGACTTCCTTTCCTGATGCTGGTGGTCACAAAGCTGGATCAGATTCCGGTGAAGGAGCGGCCGGGGATCATCCGCTACATAAAAAGCAAGCTGGAAGAATGGGGAATGAACATACCGGTGTATATTCCCTACACAGTGGAGATGAACGTACATACCTATGATGATATTATGGGGATGGATAAGGTAAAGAATGAAATAGCATCCTGGGCGCAATACCCGGATCGGGTAAAGCTTGTGGAAAAATGGATGCTGGAAAAAACGGTGGATGTCTTGAAAAATGCCGCAGTGGCACTGGAGGAGCAGAGACGTCTGTTACAGGAAACTGACAGGAAGAAGCAAAAGGAGATGGCGGATAAGAAAAGCAGACAGCTGACACAGGCCCGCTTGGCATGGGGAGAGTTAAAGCTCCAGATGCAGAAAAGGTGCAAGGAGTGCTATGAACTGCTGTTGGCAAAAGCAGATGAAATCGCCCAAAGCATTACGGAAAAGCTTCAGTATGAGGCCGCCCATACCGGTCAGCCGCAAAAGTGGTGGGAGGAGGATTTCCCTTACAGAGCAAGAATGGAAATAACAGGCATGGCGGCTACAGTCAATAATATAGTCTCAAGGTGCGCAGCGGAGGATGCCCGCTGGTACAGTGGAGAGATAGAGAAAACCTTTCACACGAGTGTGCTTTACCATTCGGAGACAATTGCGGACAAAAGCATCTTTGGAAATTTTGATATTGGCGGTAAGATGGAATTCGGGAATTTGGACAAGCAGCGCAGTGCGTTTCGTATCGGCACTGCTGTCTTAAGCGTTTCCGGAGTAGCGCTTTTGAGTTCCATGGGATTTATGCCGATCATTGCTACCATGGGGATCAGCACAGGATCAGCAGTTTTGTCAGAGCGATTTTTCAAAAAGAAGATTGAAGAGCAGCGAGACATGCTGAAAAAGGAGATCGGGCGCTGCATTCCAGATTTTATTCAGAAATCTATGGAAGAAAGTGAGAAGCGTGTGGAGGCAGTTTATCAAAGTATGATTCGGGAGGCCGACCAAAGCGAGCAGGCCTGGATGGATGCACAGAGGGCTGCAATCGACAGTATCGATAAATTGGAGGAGGGGCAGTCCGAAAGGCTTTCAGAGTCCTTGGAAAAAATCAAACAACAGGCAAAAGCGATCTTTATGTTTTTGGGAGGAATGGAAAATGAATCAATACAGTAAAATGAATGATCTGGAAAACTATCGGAAGAATCAGGAGGAACTGGCGGACATTATCGGTTCCATTTCGCAGGCTATCAGCGGACTGCATATGTCCAAGGAGAGGGAACTGGAAGAACTGAGCCAAAAGGTAAAAAATGATACCTTTAAGATCATGGTGACAGGAACCTTCAAAAACGGCAAGTCCACGTTTATCAACGCGCTGCTGGGAGAAGAGATACTTCCCGCCTATGCGTTGCCCTGCACTGCCGTGATCAATGAAGTGAAGTATGGAGCAGAAAAAAGAGCGGTACTGCATTTTAGGGAGAAGCTTCCGGATCCGCTGCCGGAGAAGCTGGCGGATAGAGCGGTCCGCCATATGAACCAGTACAAGGGCAGGGCAATCCCACCGCTGGAAATTCCCTATGACGAAATTGAAGAGTATGTGGTTATCCCGATGGGAGAGGATGAGAAGCAGATGAAGCGGCAGAGCCCTTATGAAAAGGTGGAGCTGTTCTATCCGCTGGAAATTCTCCAAAACGGCGTTGAAATCATAGATTCTCCTGGGCTGAACGAAGATGAGACAAGGACCAGGGTAACGATGGAGTACCTGAACAAAGTGGACGCTATTCTCTACGTTTTAAATGCCAACGCTATATGCGCCGGAGACGAGATGAGATTTGTGCAGAATGACCTGAGGGGAAACCAGTTTGAATCTGTTTTTTTTGTGGTAAACCGGATCGACCAAGTCAGGACGACTGAACAGCCCCAGATATACCGATATGCGGAAATCAAGCTGAATGAAATATATCCGCAGCCGGAATTGTTCTGCATATCGGCGCTGAACGCTTTGGAAGGCCGGTTGGATGACGATGATGACAGAGTGGAAAAATCAGGGATACTTCCGCTTGAAAAACGTCTGACGCAGTTTCTGACGAAGGAAAAGGGAAAAGCCAAACTGGCTTCTCCCGCAAAGCAGGTGCGCCAGATTCTCAGCAGAGAGGCTTTGGAGGTGGTGATTCCAAGAGAGCGATCCCTGCTAGAAACTTCACTTGACGATGTGAAAGCAAGATATGCCAATATCCAGCCACGCCTGATGCTGTTGACCAGAGAAAAGGAACAGAAGGAATCGGAGATTATCATTAAGATCGAACGTTGCAGCCGGAAGGTGGAACGCATGGCAAAGGGCCAGGTAAATGAGATCATCAATGCTGTTCCGGTATGGCTGGAGGAATTTACGCCACCTACATCACTGGGAGCCGTTCCTACAAAAAAGAAAGTGGAACAGGTGGTAACGGAGATTTCGGATTATTTAAAATCCAGGATCAGCGATGCGCAGAGTGATTGGCAGACAAAGGTTCTGGTTCCGGCTCTTGAAGAAGATGCGCAGGCTATTTTCAATGCGGCCGAACAGGATATTTCAAAAATTTATCAGGAGATCGATCAGATCAATCTCGAATTGGCGGGAGAGGATTATAACAATGTCAACTCGGTGCCTTTCTGGCAACGTGCGGCCGGAGTGGCGGGCGGGCTCCTGCTCGGAGATGTTGCGCTTGCTTTTTCAGGCGGCGTGAATGGCATTGGGAAGGAATTTGTAAAAACGCTGGCATTTGAACTGGGCGCCGGATTTATATTGAGTTTTCTGGGGCTGCTTAATCCTGTCACCTTATTTGGGTGCGTGGCTGTAGCCATTATCGGAAACGCCTTTGGCAGGGAAGGCAAGGCAATGAAAAAGCTGAAAGAAAAGATAAGCGAGGAAGCGGTAAAGAATCTGTCTGAAAATGCGGAACAGCAGGCACAGGAAATCGCCGATGGGATTGAAAAAAATTTCAGCAAGGTTGCAAAAATGATAGTAGACAGCATTTCCAAGGAACTGAGCGATATAGACGATCAGGTACGGGCTATTATAGCGGAAAAGGAAAAAGGCGAAAAAGAAGTGGAGAGCCGCAGTCAGGAATTGGCCAGATGTGAACAGGAGCTGTATGCCCTGAATGGCAGGCTGGATACTTTGATCTTTACTTTAGTTGAATAACGTCCCAGACGGTATTTTACCCGGATCTGAAATTCTGCGGAACAAAGTCCTGTGAATAGTGCGCGGCGTAATCGGATATGCAGAATGGAGGAGAGCGTGTGAACCAAAAGGAAGGGGAAGATTTTTTTTCTCTGGAAAACGTATACGAACTGTGCAGGATGCAGGAACATCTGGCGTTTTTGGACGGACTGGTAAAAAAGTATGGGGAACCGGCGCAGACGGAACCGGAAAGCTGCGAATGGGAGGAAATCCGAAAGCACCTCGACAGAATCAAAGACAGGCAAGGCGATAAAAAACTGAATATCAGTGTGATCGGAGAATTTTCCACCGGAAAGAGCACGTTTATCAATGCGCTTTTAGGCACAGAACTTCTGGTTTCAAGCGCTCTGCAGGGAACTACGGTGGCATCTGCCGTGTTGGACTATGGCAGCGAGTATCGAATCTGGCTGCAGTATCTGGACGGAGCGCATGACCAGAATATCATTTTTTCTGATTTGGAGCATTTGAAGGAAGGATTAGGTAATTTTACCACGGATCCTATGATCGCCAGAATGCTCAAAGCGGTGAATGTATATATGCCGGTTGAAGTACTGAAGAATCATTTCCGGATCATCGATACTCCCGGAACCAATGTTACGGAGGCGTGGCATGAAGACGTAACGGTCAGGACGCTGCGTGAAATATCTGATCTGTCCATTATCCTGATATCTGCAGAAAGACCTGTTTCGGAAACATTGTTAAATTTTGCGAAGCAACACCTGGCTTCCATTCTCCCGCAGTGCATTTTTATCGTTACCAAGACAGACATAGTAAGGGAGAGGGAAAGAGCGGGTCTGTTATCTTATGTGAAAGCCAGGCTGGAGTCGGAATTAGAAATACAGGATGCCGTAGTGCTGACTTATGTGGCTCCTGCGATCCTTGACAGCAGACGCGTTTTTCATACAACGGCAACCATCGATCCTCTGCTGGATGTTTCTCTTGAGACGGAGCGGCAATTGTTCCGTCATACTGCGCGGCGGAAAGCCATTGCCATTGCCAAAAAGCTGACGGCTCTGACGGACGAGGCCTATCGGGCGGTCTCTGTGGAATTGACGAAAATGGCACAGGAATACGAGAGCAGCCTGAACGCGCTGGAACGGTCAAAACAGACGGACCTGGCTTCGTTTGTATATTACGAAAAAAACCGCATCCTGAAGAATTATGACAGCGCCATGGAGGAGCATCAGTTGAATACAGAACGGCTGATCGGTATGCAGACAGAGATTATGAAAGAGACAATTCTGCAGGAGCTGGAAGGCCAGGGAACAACAGAGGGGCTGGAAAGCTATCTCAAAGGTTTTGCGGATCGCTGCGGCAGAGATGCTGAAACCCTGGCGCGGGCGACAGACGTTTATTGTCAGAATGTCAGAGACTGCTTTCAGGAAGAAATCTGTCATTTTTATCAGGCATTTGCGGAAATGTACCGTATGCTGGATATATATCCGTTGGACATGCGGGAGGAAAAACAGGATCTCCCTGCAGAAACCGGGAGCCTGGATATCCGTTCCGCAACAGACTATATCGTGAAGATAATGAAGGGGGAGCAAACGGGATTTTGGGGAGGAATGGCAGCGGGAGCGGCCTGGGGAACTGCCTTTGCGCCCGGAATCGGAACGGTCATCGGAGCGGCAGCCGGTATGTTTGGTTCTGCGCTTTTAAATTCCAGAAAAAGCAGGCTTGACAGGGTGAAGCAGGAGTGCCGGAATAAGTTGAAACCGCAGTTGGAGTGCTTCTATGGGGGAATATCCGGTCAGATGATATCAACGGTCGGCAAATATATCGGACAGATGAGGGTCTGCCTGATAGATGGGATGGACAGGTATTGCAAGCGTTACCGTATGGAAGTGGATCGGTTGGCCGAGGAAGAAGACAGAAGGCAGGCAGCAGTCCGGTCAAAAGCGGAGCGAATCAAAAAGGATCAGGAGCGGCTGGCAGGATACAAAAAAATGTTGGATTCCGCCATGACACAGTTAAACCTTATGGGAAGGAGTAAGCAGTAAAGTATGTATATGCAGGAGAAGGAAAACTTTGAAATGAACTGGCAGAAATTTATTACACGGATCAGGGGGCAGATGATGTCTCAGATGAAAAACGGTATTTTTTCATATGGTACTCTGAACCTGATTCTGGCGGACAGTCTTGGCTTTTGGGAATCAAAGGATTTTGAAGGGGCGTACTGGCTGGACGAGTTTGAGCGGTCGCATCCGGATAAAGCGCAACGTGTGAGGGCGATATTGCTGGAAGATATGAGATTTACGGAGGAGCCTTTGGAAAAACCGAAAGGCAAGGTCCTTACCTATGCCGTTCCGGTAGGGAGCGCGGTGGCGGGACTTATGGTGGCAAGGGCGGCCGGAGCCGGAAAGGCTGTACAGATAGCGGGAGCTCTGGTTCCGGCATTGGTCACTGCTTCTGTTACCGACAGTGCTGTCCGGGCAACTGCCGATAAAAAAGAAAAAGAATGGATTGATCTATATCTCAGGCAGTTGGATAAATACAGACTGAGTGTGGAAAGTATTTTGGACGAGTTGGAAAGGGAAGGATAAAGCAATAGATCATCTTGCACCAGAAAGGATATTATGATAACGAGGTGCAGGAACATTCGAGGAGGAGAGTGATTGTATGGGACCTCAGATGAAGGCAATTATTTATGAACTGTCTAAACACTATGCTAATGCGCATGGTACGGAAAAAATTATTGTAAATTGTGCGCTTGCTGCCGCCGGAGCGGATGCAGTTGGAGGCATTTTTCCAGGCCTGGCAGTTCCGGCAACGATTGCGAGTTGTTTTGGGGCTATTTGGGTTATGTATGGCAAGTTGTGTTCTGAACTTGGTATTTCGCTAAAAGAGAATGTCTTGAAGCTTCTTGCGAGAGCGGCTCTTGCAAACATTGCTGCCAATCTCGGGGGTGCGCTGCTTGTTGGTGTTGCCGGTATGTTTGTGCCAGCAGCATCTGTTGTGGCGTCTGCAGCAATATGCTTTGCTACAGTTTATCTTGCTGGGATCGTGTTTCTTTCAATGATATCAAAAATGGCTGAAAAAAGTTCTGATCCGCATATGTTCAGCGATATAAGCAGCGAAGAAATGGAGCAAACTGTCAATGATATAAAATTATCCAAAAAGGACTTAAAGGAAGCAAAGGGGGTATATAATCAGCACAAAAAGCAGTAGATGTTCTCCAAAGGAAAGGTGGCAATTATGTTAGCAATTAGTATCAAAGCCGACAGGATCGATTATGAAAAGACACTCGAGAATTTATATCCGGCAATTAAAGAAAGACTTGCGGCTGCTGAATCGCAGAATATGATTATACGCCTTTTCCAGAAGCTGGATGACGCAGCGTTGCCGGTATTGCTGAGTTTTATGGGAAATCTGTCAGAAACGGCAAAAAACGAGCTTGTAGCGAAATGCCTTAAAGTCTGCTCGGCAAGGCTTGACGATATGCTCAATCGGGAACTTGGCAAGCATCCTTTCGGCAAGTGCTTAAGAGTAGGCGGGGTTTCAGGCGTATGCGGAAATGAAGGCATCAGTCTTTGGCTTAGTCAGGTGTATGTTGATTACAAAGGACTTGTGAAAGAGAAGCTGGGAGGCAAGATTGGAGGTATTGCGTCTTTTCTGGTAAGTGATAAAATAGAAAAAACGGCGTTGGAGCTTTTATGGACAGATGAAAGTAAGCAAAAAATAATAGATCTTGCGAAAAATGCGCTGAATCAGCATGGCTTTGTCATGGAACTGGAGGATATTCAGATACGTCTGGATATGGAGGATGTTGATGTGTCCATCGAGGCAACGGAGGGCTTTGGACTGTCGGATGAAGTGGAAGATGAGATTTTGGATGCGCTGGCAGCCTCTTTGCGAAAATATGTATGATATTCGAGAATAGTATGCGTAAATTTTTGCACAGAGCCAGTCAGCTTTTGAAGGAAGCTATTGTCATATTTGAATTTTGTTCATGTGTTGGCTGCAGACGGATATTTTCAGCCCCACACCGATAGGTGCGTGTCCATTTTATGCTATCATGGTATGTCGTATTTTGTTTTTGCGCGTTGCAGACCTTCTTTATTTTTTAGTGATAGGCATTACTGTGACGGAAATAGTCGCGTTGGTTTGGAATATAAGAACACAGTGCTATCTGACCGTATCCACGTTTTTGGCGGTTGCCGGCATTGTATATTTTGCTATGGTGTGCCGGTAGTTATGCTTGTGCCGGCATATATATTTTTATCCTGTTTCACATGCTGGCAAAAAGAACGGAAAGGCAGAGGATGACGGAAATCAATGAAGAATGAACTGATTCCAATGATATTTAAGAAACCCAATACGATGTTTGTCGAGACGAATCGCATGATCGAATGGATCAGCCGGGAAAAAGACGAAACAGGGCAGCCTTTGTGCAACCGCATACCAGAGCCGAAGGAAAGGGAATTTCCGATAATCGGCTTTGTTGCCGGGGGGATGCTGTATCCGACAACTCTTTCGCTTATGGTGAGACGGAGAGACAAAAGTAAAGGGCTTTATTCGGACATCTATAGGAGAACCGTTCTGATTGTGAATGAGAGTTTTCCTTGTTTTGATAGTGAAGATTATCAGCATGAGAACCGATATTACCATTGGGCATATCTGATTGGGCAAGGACATCTGATATGCGTTTACTGGGAAGATGAGGGTACGTGGATAAAGGTGACGGAAGATGTCCGTGTCGTTAATGAACGGGCGTGGAAGGCGATGGAGCAGGCGGGATTGATACAAGACGGAATTCTCGTCTTGTGAACGCATATTTACAACGTATAATGCAGAAATGAGGAAACGATGAAGAAAGCAATCAGTGAGGCAGAACGTGTTCGGCTAGATCGGATCAGAGGTAGCCTGTTCGGAGGAGCTATCGGAGACGCATTGGGCTATCCTGTGGAATTCATGGGTGAAGACGAGATATTTTCCTTATACGGGTCAAAAGGGATTTTGGAATACAAGATTGACGAGGGAAGCAAAACGGCTTTAATCTCGGATGACACGCAGATGTCATTGTTTACAGCGAACGGTGTGTTGCTTGCGGATACGCAGGCGAATATCTGGGGCAGCGGGGGAGTTCCGAGCAGCTATGTGGCAGGGTGCTATCTGGATTGGCTGCTGACTCAGGAGCATAGCTTTGAAGAGGTTCAGAAGATGCCCAGAGGACTTCGGGAAGGGCAGGCCTGCTGGCTCCTTGACGTGCCGGAATTGTTCAGCCGCAGGGCACCGGGAAGGACATGTATATCCGCCTTGAGGCAGAGAAGGGATGGCGGAGTTTTCGGGAGCATAGACAATCCGCCGAACGACAGCAAAGGCTGCGGAGGCATCATGCGCATAGTGCCGCTAGCTCTGAGACACCGCGCCAGGGGGATATTGAACCGTCTCGACCGGGAAGCGGCTGAGATTGCCGCAGTCACGCATGGTCATCCCTTGGGTTATATGAGCGCAGCCGTGCTGGTGCATATCATAAACCGCATAGTCTATCCAGAGCAGGAAGTGACGCTGAAGGAGATCGTGCTGGAGGCGGAGAATGTAGTGAAAAAGGAGTTTTCGGGAGAGCCTTATATGGGTGAGCTTGCGAGGATAATTGAGCTTGCAATATCCCTATCCGAGAATCATGAGAGCGACCTTGATAATATCCATCGTATGGGAGAGGGATGGGTGGCGGAAGAAACGCTTGCCATCGCCATATACTGTTCACTCAAATATCAGGATGACTTTTCGGCAGGCATCATAGCGGCCGTAAACCACAAAGGTGACAGCGATTCCACGGGAGCCGTTACGGGCAATATCTTGGGAGCGTTGTGCGGATATGATGCGATGGAGGATAAGTGGAAAAGGAATTTAGAGCTTTCGGAAGTTATATTGGAGATGGCGGACGACTTGTATTCCGGCTGTCGGATGAATGGATACAGCCAATTTGAGGATGCGGGATGGGATTGCAAATATATCAAAATGCGTTGGAAACCGGAACTTGTGAAGGAACCGCCTGAAACAGAGTTGATTGCTATAAAGGGAGACATTACGGAGGATCATGGAGTGCAGGCTATTGTGAATGCCGCAAACACAAGCTTGCTAGGAGGAGGCGGCGTGGATGGCGCAATCCATAGGGCGGCCGGAGCGGGGCTTTTGGAGGAATGCCGTCTCTTGAGCGGCTGCGAGACAGGAAAGGCGAAGATTACGGGTGCTTACTTACTGCCATGCGACTATGTGATTCACACGCCCGGTCCAATCTGGAGAGGTGGCAATAAGAAAGAGCCTCTGCGGCTGGCATCCTGTTACAATTCCTGTCTGGAACTGGCTGTCAGAAATGGCATCAGGAGCATAGCGTTTCCGTCCATTTCCACAGGAGCATATCAGTTTCCTTTGGAGGAGGCTGCGGAAATCGCCGTGGAAACGGTAAGGGAATTTGTGGCTGAACATCCCGGCGCACTTGATGTTGTCAAATGGGTGTTGTTTGACGATGAAACGTTTGAGGTGTATCAAGGCAAAATTTTAGCGAGTCAATAAGTATTGTGTCAGGAAATAAGGCTAATTAACTACACCATATTTTAGCTCAAAATACTGATTAATACGGCATTTTTTAAGTGTAGATAATTTGAAATGGAATCCAATTTCGGCAGGTTTTGACTGTATCTGAGCGGCTGCTTTGAGGTGCTGTCTGTCTGCCCGTTTTTTCAGCCCTGGCCTGTCGGCAAATTTCTCCTGCGAAGTGTCGATCATGGACGGTCTGCGGGCGGTCAGCTTTTTCATTCTTTCCGCACAGATGCGGGCCTTTTCCTCGACGCGTTCTTTGATGCGTTGCTTGGTGTATTCCGGTCCTAAAGTTTTTTCACGACCGCATATCCAGCGTTCCTGCCCCGGAGCGCGGAAGGCGATGTATTTATGGGTGTCTCCGTCAATCTCAGAACTTTTTATTTCATAGCCTTTCTGTACCATCAGTGACAGAAACTCCTCATAGGTGTGAGCCTGTCGGATGGCATCGTTGATATCGCTCTTTAACTGAGCTTTCCGGGATGTGCCGTTTCTGGCAGCCTGTTGTCTGTTTTTTCGCCGCTGCAGATGTAATTTACTGCTTCCGATACGGTTGCATTGATAGCATGGATTTTTGTAATTGCCACAGCTTTTCCATCTCCTTTTTTATCTCATCAATATCGGCCTGATAGATGCTTCTTGTCTCATTGATCCGCTTGGCGATCTGGTTGATGTTGCCGCCGATCTTTCCGAGACCGGTATTGTATTCCTGGAGGTAGGAATAATCCACATCGTAGACGATCCCCTCCACAATGAGCTGGCGTTAAAAAGCGGAGCAGTCGCGCAGGCCGGACATCTTTGTTTTGGCGTTTAAAATGCGCATTTCGTCATCGCTTAATCTTAGGTAAAACACGTTGTTTCTG
>CANPYT010000016.1 GCA_947588705.1 uncultured Acetatifactor sp.
TTTCGGTGGAAAGCAAAGTGGGAAAGGGCAGCACGTTTATTGTGAAGATCAGGAGGACGACAGATGGATAGGCTGAAAGCTGTACTGAAAGCGGTATTCTGTCCGCCGCCGATTGTGACGGTCCTGTTTGCGCTTTGGGGATATGGCTTTGTGATATTTGTATTTGCGTGTGATGTGCAGAATCCCTTTTTGCAGTACGCCTCTTATTTGGCGTCCGCCTATGCGCTGGTCATTACGCTTACCGGACTGCCTGATCTGTCCCGCCGCCTGAAAAAAGCAAAAAGCGAGTTTGACGAAAGTACACTGATGCGGAAATTCCGTTCCACCGCAGTTGGGGAGAAATACCTGACGGATATTCACTTCCGCAACCGAATCTCACTTTCGGCAGGACTGATGATCAATTTCGCCTATGTTGTCATGAAGCTGTCCGCAGGCATTTATTACAGTTCCCCATGGTTTATCGCACTTGCGGTTTACTATATCCTGCTGGCTGTCATGCGGCTGTTCCTGATCCGGTATAAGCCAGGGAATGACAGGGATGCGGCGTTTCGCCGTTACCGTCTGTGCGCAATTTTTTTACTGATTATGAATCAGGCGCTTGCAGGCATAGTCATTTTTATCGTTCATCAGAACAAAGGTTTTCAGTATCCGGGCATTCTGATCTATGCGATGGCGCTTTACGCCTTTTATGCGGTGATCACCGCTGCGGTCAATGTTGTCCGGACGCGCCGTCATAACAGTCCTATCCTGTCCGCCGCAAAAGCTGTTAATCTGGTTGCCGCGCTGGTTTCCATTCTGTCGCTGACGACTGCGATGTTGACACAGTTTGGCGATGACGACGATCCGGCATTCCGCAGGACCATGACAAGTGTTGTGGGAGGCGGAGTCTGCACGATTGTCATAGGTATGGCGGTCTTTATGATTTATAGGGCGAATAAAGAATTGAAAAAGGAGTGATCCATCGTGGAAGAAAAAACCGAAACTTTTTCCTACACCTATTCCGCAAAGGAACAGGAAGAAATCAAAAAAATACGGGACAAATATGCAACGCCAACGAAAGAGGAAATTTCTATGGAGCAGCTTCGCCGATTGGATGCCAGCGCGACGAGAGCCGCAACGGTGGTATCGTTGATCGTCGGAATTGTCAGCGCCCTGTTGTTTGGCGTAGGGATGTGCTGCACGATGATTCCGGAATGGGAAACCTATTTCATTTTCGGCATTATCATCGGTGTCATCGGCATCATCGGCGTGGCTGCCGCTTACCCGATTTATACTCACATGGTAAAACGCAAGAGGGTGAAACTCGCGCCGGAAATTATGCGGTTGTCAGAAGAATTGTTGAAATAAAAAAGATATGATTCTGCTTTTTTTGTATTGTATCGCTTCTGGCACATTTTTTAAATGTGCGGCGAAAATCTGCGGTATCATCACTGTTCCCAGCAGCCGTTTTCTATGGAAGAGAAGAAATTGTCCTTTACAAAAACAGTACAGAATGACTGGTACGCGTTAAAGCTTGGATTTTCCATCAGTAAAAGCCTGGTCATTCACTCCTTTTTTATGAGAGCGGCAGGCTATTTTGAGTGGGTGTTTTTTGACGCGATCTTTCTGAGAGAAATTGTGGGAGCGCTGGATGAAAACAGGAGCTTTCATGAGATCTTTGTTTTTATTGCGGTCTGCCGTTTGATTTTCTGCCTGATTAACCTGTATGCCAACTATGCGGAAAATGTGGTACTTCCGCTGCAGACCGCCAGGCTGTACGGCGGCATTTACCGAAAGCTGTATACGAAGGCCCGCAATGTGGAGCTCAGGTGTTATGAGGACGCGGACTTTTACAATCGCTACACGATGACGATGGATGGCGCGGAGGCGAAGGTCAGTTCCATCATTACAAGCTTTTGGGGAATTCTGGTGGGAACAGTGGCAACGGTGGCCGTGTTTGGATTTATGTATGAGATCGACCGCTATGCAGTGCTCTTTATCGTTTGTCCGCTGGCCGGAAATTTTCTGTTTGGGAACTGGAGGAATAAATTTCAATTCAAAACCTCCTCAAAAAGCGTTATCGCTTTTTGAGGAGGCTGGCTTATGCAACGATCTGCTTATTTTCCCGTTTCCTGTTCACTCTATATTTTATCAAATACTGAGCTGCGAAGTCCTGTATGAAAAAGAATACAGATCACGTCATGATATTCTGTTTAAGATATTCCAATCATATTTCCAATCGCTTCCTCAACTGCCGCGTTTAATGTTTTACCATGCTCCATTGCATACACAGCAACATTCCGATGCAGTTCAGGACTGATCCGCACATTAAAAGTACCTTTATATGGTTGTTCAGGCTCCACCTTTCGCTTTTTGCAATCATCCAGATATTCATCAATTACGTTTTGAAAATCTTGTTCTAATTCCTTAACAGAATCACCCTCATAAGATAACAAAGATTTTATCCCAATAACTTTTCCAAAAAGGCAGTCATCTTCCTTGGAATATTCCACTGTCCCATTATAATTTTTATATGATAAAAGATCACTCATAACAAACCATCCTTTCTTAATTTTTCTATTACTTGGTCTAATATATAGCTTTTTAATACTCCGCTTGGATGTGGTTTATGGAAGTTTATCACATCATTACTTCCTTCCCTGATAAATTTAACTCCCGATCCTGTTCCACCTTGTTTTAGCTCATAGCCAAAATATGATAGCAAAGATTTCATTTCATCAAAAGTAAAATTTTTGGGTTTCTTTAGCAGTCTTTCCAATATTTTATCTTTCTTGCTCATAGCCTTACCCTTCTCATATAGTATAGCACACAAAAGCGCAGTGTGCAACTAAGAATAGTTGCACACTGTTTATTTTTGAGAGAAACCTTTCAGCCCCGTCTCTCATTGTATGATTTCTGAATCATAGCAAGCCCGGCTCTCCAGAAATATTGATAAATCCCTGATCTTCAACATTTTTTCCATGCCGGGCATATCCTGCCGTCAATTTTCACAATACCTTTTTCACTCATCTCTTTCAGCAGCTGCGTTGTCTTTGATTTGCCAAATAGATCCCCTATGAAGTAATCGAAAAAGCCGACACCGGAGGGCCGGAGGCGGCAGACGCCATATTGCCCATCTGCCCCTGTCAGCAGATCCCATCCTCCAAAATGTCGCCCAACAGCTGCGTCAGCAGATTTTCCTGGTATCCCGCCCGCTTCTTTTGCCGCACAATTTCCGCGGTCCGGCACAGTTCTGCGTTTTTCAGGCGGTCCAGCTTTGCCATCTGCCTGTGGCTCAGCTGTTCTGCCGAAATCGATCGATCATAGTCTTCCCTGCCCATTCTCCACATGTGAATCCTGTTCCCATACCGCTGCCACAGCCGATCCGCAATATCCATCCCCGCAGGATCCAAGTCTCCGCTATAGTAGATATCTACGCCGCTTTTTACCAGATGATCCAACAGCTGCAGCGCCGCCACCCGCAGCTGGCCGGAAGTACACAAGATGCCTGTTCCCCGCTTTCCCGCGTTTTCCACTAAATACAAAAACACCATCTCATTTTCCACAACATATACCTTATTGTGGCTTGCCGCCGCGCCTGTAATAGATCTTAAATTTTCAGCGGTCAGCACGTAGGGCTCCTTTCGATGATAGAAGGTTTCATACGCTGGGTGGGGCCCGTCTGCCGTCTCCAGCCGCACGCCAAAAGCATGGACCAGGCTGGCGATATTGTCTGACACGATTCCAGACGCCTGCATACATTCCCGCCATTCATATGCGCTCTGCGGCGCTTCAAAATGCTTCCAGAAACAGACCGCATGTGTCAAAAGCTGTCCGGCCGTCATCCCCCTGTCGAAGTAGTGTGGATTTCCCGTAATCCTCGCCGCAAATACCGCCAGCAGGCTCTCTTCCCCATCCATTTTTTCCAGACAGGATAATGCCATGCCTACCTTTTGCGCAAGGATCCCTGCCTCGCCGGGATCCCTGGCAAATTCCTTCATTAATATTTGATAGCCATATTTTTTGCTGCGCTGCATTTCCCCGATCCATTGGAACACCACGGATGTGTTTTCCGCATGATCTCTAAAATGATCCGTAAGTCCACGGAAAAATTCATCTTTTCCCAGCTGGACAAGGGCTTTCTGTTCCTGCTTCGTATACAGGGAGCCCGCAAAATACTCCTCCAAAACCGTTTTCATATCGACCGGCGCAAAACGGGTTTTCTGCAGGCCCTGCTCAAATTCCCGGAAAGTAATTTTTATGGCGTCGTCCGCAAATACCTTTCCCACTATTCCGCCTATGGCGCGTTTCTCCTCTTCCGTGGCCTTCTGCAGCACAATGCCGCCTGCTATCCTTCCATAGCTTTCCCATTTCTTCCGAAACGCCTTCATGCATCTGCCATAAGCCGGATTTTTCTTTAAATAATCGGCACATTCCCTGTTATTGTACATCCAGTACCCTTTCATGCCCGTTCCACAGATAGCGGATCACTGTCACGATCTGAGAATTCATGGGCCTGTGAAGCTCCGCGATCCTGATCCCTGTTACCGTCTCATAACAGCCCCATAGGGATTGTGAATTCATGATATAATCAAAATCCATCTTATGCACCAGCTCGAACATACTGCTGATATTTTTGTCGTCTACCCCGGCAAAAGCCTCGTCCAGAGCAAGTATCCGCGGATGCCCTTCCTGATCCGCCTTTTTATACTGGGCGTTTACCGCGGCAAAGAGCGGGACATACATCGCCATCGCTTTTTCTCCGCCGCTGAACCGGTTAAAGGCGGCGTTGGTAAGCGGTTTTTTCTCTTCCTCTCCCCGTCTGTAAAACATCCGGAATTCAAACCATTTCCGGTAATCCAGGGCATCGCGGACCAATTCCATATAGTTGATCAGACCTCCGTCTTCCTCCAGCCTCATCTTCTCCATCCGGATCTTGCTGCGAAAATGTCCCGCCACCTTTTCAATATCCTCCATCGTCAGCAGTTCCCGATCTCTCAGCAGGATCTTTTCCAGTTCCGCCGTATCCAGTTCCATGTCGTTTTCCGCGCTCCGCGGCTTCCATTCCAGCGAAAACCTCAGCCCCATGGAAGTATCCAGCTGCTTCATAAGGTTGGACATATCCTTTACCCAGGTGCGGCTTTCCGCAATTCGGTCCGTAAGCTGCTGGCTGATCGTCTGAGACAGAATATCCTCGAACAGCTCCCTGTCTTTCTGCTGGATCAGAAGCTCTGTCTCATCGATCGCCTCCTTTAAGATCCGGTAAAATTCTTCTAAAAATACTTTTTTCCCATTCCATGCGGACACCACGCGGACCCTCTTTCGAAGAGGCTGAAACTCTCCGCCCACGCCGGCCCACTCGCCAACCGACTCGAAACAATCTTCTATGGAGGTCCCGTAATTTGCCAGGCTGCCATTATGCTTCTGATAAACCTGGACCAGCGACTGCAGCATCTCCCCGTACTCCCGGCTCTTATCCCCGTCGCGCAGCAATTTCACCGCTTCCCCCGCGCATTCCTCCAGAGTATGGTTTCCCCTTTCCAGCACCAGTTTTAAAGAGAGCTCTTCCTCAAAAAACCTGCGCAGGATCGTCTCCTCCGCGATCAGTTCCTGCAGCCGCGCTTTTTCCTGAGGTTCGGATTCCAGAAGGCTGCTTCGCTTTTGATCCTTGCGGATGCGATCCTCATAAAGTTCCTTCTCCTGTTTCCCGATATTTTCCAGTTCATTCCGCAGTTGTTCCAGACGCCGGGCTTTCTCAGCGACCTCCGGCCTGTTTAGGTATTCTTCATACTGCCTGATCTGTATTTCACATTCTTTTATTTTGGTATTGCAGGAACGCATATCCGCAAATGCGTCATCCATGATCTGTTCATCCTGCTCCAAGTATTCCCGTCCCGTAAGGAGGCTTCCTCTCTCTGTTTCCAGTTTCAAAAGAAGTTCGCCGCATTCCCGCCATGTATACTGATAATCTTCTATGGTATTCAGGACTTCCTCATACTCTTTTTCCGTCCTGCCGTAGGGAAGCGGTTTACATTTCCGAAGCATCCCCTGGTACTGTATCTGTTTCTTTTCCGCGCACTCCTTTTCCCGCTGTTCCTGCTTCGCATATTCCGCAATAACGCGTTCCAGTTCCGCGCCGCGCTCTTTTTCGTATCCCAATGCCTGGTCTATTTCATAAAAATCCGGGATTTCTTTATACTCAGATTCCAGTTTTTCCAGCCTCTCCCCGGCGTATGCCATTTCCTCCCGCAGCTGTAGAAGTTCCTGTTCCCTCTCCTCTATTTCCTTTTGCAGACATTCCATTCTCTGCTCTTTTTTCTTCTGTCTCGTCAGATACCCCAGGAACTCTGCTTCCGCCTTTCCTGCCCTTCCGGCCAGGATCCCCTGCATAAACCGGCCGTCCTCTCCAAGGTAAATGCCTGTGCCGGCCCCCGCGTCCTCATAAATATTGCTCAGTATCCTTCCGACGCTTTCCGCAAGTTCCGTCGATATCTCTTTACTCACTGCCAATTTGGAAAACATGGATGAACCTTTTTGCGGCGCATAGATCACGGTGTCCAAAAACTCCGGGCATGATTCCGCAATTTCGTCATAATCTCTTTCTGACACCACCAAAGCGTCCAACAGCCCCATGCTTTCCAATTGCGCTTCCAGCCTGGCACACTCCGCCTCGGCCAGCCCGTCCGCAAATTCTACCGTCCTGTAAAAGGGAACGGCATCCATTCCGGCGGCCTTAAGGCGTTGCCGGGAATGTAAAACGCTCTCGCTCCTGTCAGGCTCGATCTCTTCCCTGTTTTTTATGTCCTCCAGCTCCTGCCTTGCCGCGCCCAGTTTTTCCTCACACCTGTCTATTTCCCGGGAAATCGCCTGCTTCTTTTCCAGCCCCTCAGCCCTCTGCTTCTCATAATCTCTCCTGAACAGCTCCTGGATCTGTCCCGCGTCCGCGATGGTTTGGTATTCCCGAACCTTCCCTTCCGCTTCTTTTATGACCTCTTCCTGCGGTTTCCAGGATTCGGCGCTTTTTGCATGAGCGTATAGCTGCTCGATCCAGTGATCCTGGCTTTGAAGCACACGCTGTCTTGCCTCCGCCTGCGTCCGCTCCTTTTGGGCCTTCTCCCTGCGGATATATTCCATCTCCTTGGCGATTTCATCATATTTGCGCGAGATCTCTTCAAATTCATGAATCAGCCTTTTGCATTCTTCCACCAACTTTTTGTATTGCTGCAGGCTCCCTGAAATGGCTTCCGTTCCAGCCGTTTGTTCCATTCCGATCAGGCGCAGGGTTTCCTCATGGCCCTCCCACCTCAGTGTCTCCTGATATTCCTCCAAGTTCTGCTTTTGGCGTTTAAGCCTCTCCTGATGCTCTTCCAACATGCTCTGGATCTTTTTCAAGTCCTGCTCTTTTCGATAGATTTTCTCTTTGTACTCATCGATCTTATCTGTCAGTTTACGCCCTCTTTCCTGCATCTGCTCTTTTTCTTTTTTTGCGTTTTCCAGCTTACGGTCCATCTCTTCCAAATCTGCGTCCAATAAACCGTTTCGCTCCGTTTCCGCTAATCTTTTCCGCTCGGAAAGCTCCTCCAGGCGTATGCCCAGATCCCGCAGCGCGTCGGCAAGCTCCTTCTCTTCCTGTTGCTTTCTCTCATACTTTTGCCGCGCATTCTCCGTCTCTTCCTGTTTTTTCAGATAGGAATGGCCTTTTTTCGCAAGCAGGAACTGATTATACCGGATATACTCGTTGCGAATGATCTTCACGTCCGCAAAAGCCCGGTTCAGCATATCCAGGCTGTCCTGTATCTCGTCCATCTTTTCCATGGCTTCCACCATGGTACGCAGATCCTCGTCTGACAGTGTCTGCAGGGATTCATTCAGGATCTCATATACCCTGGTCGGCTTAAATTCCTTGGAAAGCTTGGGGGCACGCACCTTCACAAGCAGCTTTATGAACTGCTCGTACTGTTCTTCCTTGCGGAAACCAAAAATGTACTGATTCACCAGTTTCTTGTATTCGCTCTGGCTGTCGGTAAAGAGATTGTTTTCCCCCAACACGCCCTTCAGGTCTTTTTTGTCGTAGGGGATCTTCGTGCTCCCCGTCTCTTTATACAGCCACAGGTCTTGTCCGATCCTCCGGCCGTCTAATAAGATAAATCCCCAGAAATCCATGGGTTTCCCGCGTTTTGCCCGCTGTCCGATGCCTATCGTGCGGTATTCCTGCGTCTGCCCTTTCTTAAATTCCAGGAAAAGATAACCGGTCGCTTCGTCTTTTCCCTCTTCCCCCAAAAAATAATATTCCATCCTTCTGTCGCTGGAGCCAAAGGGATCCAGGCGGCTTGGCGTGCGGTCTCCGTCTAAAATAAAAGGGATAAAGCTCTGTGTTGTAATCGACTTGCCCGACCCGTTCTGTCCTCTTAAAAGGAGCCTGCCATCGCAGAACTCAAAAACTTCTTCATCATACAGCCAAAAATTTACGAATCCGATCCGATTCATTTTCCATCGATCACCCAAATTACATTACCTCCGTACTCCCGTTTTCCAGGAACTGATAAAAACGATACTGGTCCAGGCGCTCTTCCGCTCTACGAAATCTCAAAGTCCTCCGGGTAAAATCCTGCCTGCTTGCCCGCTGCCGGCAGGATGACCACCATATCTCCACTCTCCCTAAGGAGCATCCAATCTCTCATATAGCTCTTTACCGCGTCCACCAGGCTTCTTTCCTCCATTTCGCGGTACTCTTTGCTCCATCCCGCGCCCCATTTTTCTCTGCATTCCAATACCCACGTCGAAAACTGCTGCCTGGAAACCAAAATGGTCTCATTTTCCTGCTTCAAAAGCTTCCCCTCCCCCAGGATCTGCCTGATATGCGCACATACCAACAGCACGATCTCGGGGAGCATGGCATCCCGCGGATGGACCCTTCCATAGCAGTCATCCTCTTCCAGCATGAGAAAAGCCGCATTTTTATGTATTTCCAGCCTTCCTCCCAGATTTTCCTCCAGATACTTCGCGATCCACTGCCTTTGGTTTTTCAGATACAGGGAGTCCGCATCCTCGTTTCCGTCCCAATACATAGCAGGACATACCGCAAGCTGCCTGTATACGCGGTTGATCCTCGCCGCCCCCCGATCCTCCTGGATCTCTTCAAATCTCTGTTTCTCAAAATCCTCCCATGTTTCAAAACCGGAGATATCCACGGAAAAGCTTGTGGCAAAATACTTGGAATACCCGGTATTTTCATACAGTACCTCCTGCCCCCGCTCAAGCCCAAACGCCTCGCTGCTTCCCTCATATACCCGGAGCATCTCCATCTTTTCCATATACTGTAAAACGCGCACTAACGATTTTCTCTGTGAAAAAGATGTCCAGTCGATAGAGATTTCCCCTTTTAGCTTTGTCTCTACAAAATCGATCAATTCTGAGAGGAGAAACTGCTCCTCCTCTTCTTTATCCTCCAGGTACATCAGCACCGTACACAGAATGCAGTAGTCCAGGATTTCCGAAAATTCCTGTATCCCCATGAAGCTTTCCGCATGAGCCGGTATCTTTTCCAGTTTCAGCAGATTCTCCGTATAGATGAACTTCCAGCCCAGCTGTTCCCTTACGAACCTCTGAAACGAGGGGATATCTCTTTTTACTTTATAATATTCTTCCTTACTGCTGTCTTTACAGATCCAAAACCGTTCCAAAAGCATCCTTACTTCATTCATCTCATTTAAACTCCACGATATAGGCCGGCATCGTCAGGTCTCCATCCTCACACTTTAAAACACAGGTGCCCTCCTGCTGTATCAAGCGGTATTCCTGCCCAAATTCCGTCTGGCCGGATCTCTGTGAGTTCATATTCGCCATGGCGATCCATTGTAGGAACACATTCCTGGTCGTTTCCGATATAGGTTCTTCTATTTCCGAAAATACGATCCTCTTATCTTTCACATAACGCATGATAATATCTTTCTGCTTTTTCACGGACTGCAGGTACTCTTCCCGCAGCAGCATCTTTTCCAGTGATTTATCGGAAAATCCCCGCTTGTCCTTCTTCTCATGATAAGTCCTGTTATGGGGCTTTATGTAAAACTCCACCGCCTCTTCCTCGTAAACGCTGCGGTTGATCCCGTCTTCTTCCCTGGGGCTGTTTGTCTTAAAATGCTGTATCCGCTGAATGCCAAAGACATGCGCGGACAGGCGATGGGCATCTTCCATGCTCTCACACTTTAGAAACACCTCCAGAAATTTCTGGTAGTCATCCTTACGGCTGATCCCCCAATTCTGCAGCTGCACGATCAGCGCGGCGTTCTGTATGATGCTTCTGATGATATCATTGGTTATCTTTAAGACCTTGCGGCTTTCACAGTCCTTTCCCGGCGTGTCTATAAACCATCGCTTCAAAGACTCCCATTTCCCCATCACGTTTTCCCGGATACTCGGCTCCAGGTTCCCCTGCAGCTCCAGAAACGCATGGGGAATATCCCGCTCGCTTTGGATCACCTTTTCCAAAACGATATCCTCAATAAGCGGTATCTGCCGTATCAGAAGCTGTTCGATCCTTTTAGAACGGTGCTGCAGTTCCTGTACAAAATCTGTCAGGTACGTTATAAACTTATCCTTATGCAAGACAAATTCCACCGATTTCATAAGGCGCTCCGCTTTCCCGGAGTAAAAATCCCTCAGATAATCCTGATAGTTCTGGTTCAGCCTCTTAAAATCCTCCTGCAGCAGATTCCACCACTCGTTTACTTCCCTTAAACCGGCGTCCTGCATCGTTTCGGCCTCTTCAAGGCTCTTTTCCAAACGCACAAAAAAGTTGGCAGACAGGCTTGCCGACTCCACAAAAAGGTTTTCCAGCCGGATCGTCAGCCGTTCTATTTCTACTGCGTACTCCGACATGGTATAGCGGTACTGCTTGTTTTTATAATCTGCGATGGTATACACCTTCCCCGGATCCTGTATCGGCGTCAGGTTCTTCCATTTCACCAGCGCATCCAGATCCGATTCCAGCTGGTTCAGAGTATAATCGGCAAATCCGTCATCCTCCTTCAGCAGGGCGTACACATCTTCCTTGTAGAGCTGAAAATGCATTTTTTCATATTCACGGTAAAAAAGACGCATGATCTTCCGGTAAGTGCCCGCATTGGGAACGGACAAATAGGAAGTTTCATTGATCGCTTCCAATCGGGGCATAAGGGTTCCTCTTTCTTTCGTCCATCACAAGATACATCCTTCCACATCCATCTTTACTAACTTTATCACCCTTACCAAAATTAATCAACGACAAATAACACTTGCCCCCATATCGCTCCTTGTTTTATAATATTTCCTGACATATTTTTTATGCTCAGGAATGGGAACGGACAAAAATGAGAAAGGGGATTAAAATGATACTTTGCATTGTTGCGGCTCCATGCAGGGTCTGAGGAGACTGCATGGAGGAATCGTCTTTGCCGATATCCTCAGGCTTTGCTTCTGGTTTTAGAAAAAGTAAAACAAAAGGAGCAAAGAAATGAAAAGAATAAAAAAGCATACGTTATTTGAATTAAGGGATTTTTTGATCCTCTGGAGCACCCAAAGCATATCTCAGCTGGGCAGCAGTATCACAGGATTCGCGCTGACATTGTGGCTGTATGAGGAGACAGGTTCTTCCCTGGGCACAGCGGTGCTTACCATATGCTCCTACGCGCCCTATGTATTAATGAGCATCTTTGCCGGGGCGCTGACAGACCGGTTTAACAAAAAGCGGACGATGCTTGTCTGCGATGTATTTGCCGCGGTCTGTACCATGACCGTCTTCGTATTGTTTCGGACAGATCGCCTGAGGGTATGGCATTTGTATGTTTTGAACGCTGTCTCGGGATTGATGAATACCGTCCAGCAGCCTGCCAGCGAGGTGGCTATGACGCTTATTGTACCGGAAGCATATTACCAGAAAACCAGCGGGCTCCGTTCTCTGTCAAGAAGCCTGATCTCCGTATTCAATCCTTTGCTTGCCGCCGCATTATACTCATTTACGGGAATGGACGGCGTAATAGCGGTCGATATCGGCAGCTTTATAGTTGCCTTTGCGGCGCTTCTGTTTTGGGTCAAGATCCCGGAGCGTAAAAACGGCAAAAACACAGGCGTACCGTTCCTCGCCAAAGAGGGGATCCTGTTTTTGAGAGAAAATCCGCTTATTATGGCGTTGATCCTCTTTATGTCCGGCGTCAATCTGACTGCGTCCGCTTTCGACGCCGTGCTGCCCGGCTATGTGCTTCCCAACCCCAAAGGCGGCGCGGCTGTCCTGGGGATCGTCACATCCTGTTCCGGCGCTGCTATGGTCGTCGGCAGCCTGGCCGCCTCCGTTTTGCCAAAGCCGAAAAACAGGATAAGGGTCATTTACTTGACCATGCTGTTTTCCCTGGGAAGCGAAAACTTTTTGTTGGCGTTTTCCAGGGAGCCAATATTATGGTGCCTGGGCCAGGTCGTCGGATGGGTCCTGGTCCCGATCATGGACGCGAACCTGGATGTGGTTTTCAGGACCGCCATTCCTGTGGAACTGCAGGGGCGCGTCTACGCATGCCGCAATACGCTTCAGTTTTTTACCATTCCCATCGGATTGTTCCTGGGCGGTTTTATGGTAGACCGCATATGTGAACCGCTTTTGAGCGTATATGGGGATCTTCCCATCCTAAAAGCGCTTTTCGGTGCCGGCAAAGGTTCCGGCGCGGCGCTTATGATGCTGATACTTGGCGTAAGCGGGAGCCTGCTCTGTATCATCACGGGGAGAAAGCTGGAGAAATGCCAGTATTATAAAAAAGGGGCAGAAACGCTTCGTTTGTAGGAAGAGTTCAAAAGCCCTGACGGCACGTCCGGCGGCGCCTGCGCACGGGATGACCCGTGCGCAGCCCGCTTTCAGCCTTTCCGTCCATACCGGTCTTCAAACCGTTTTCTCAGTTCCATGTATTTCTCGTAATACTCGGGATTTTTCTGTTTCAGCCGTTCCTCGACTTTCTTTCGCTGATACCTCAAAAGCTCCATCGCCTCCGGGCTCAGGTCGTTCAACTTCTCCTCAATAATGTGGCGGCGCTGTTCTATCCTGCTCTCGATCTCGTCCACATGGGAATATCCTTTTCCCTCCAGTCCGGAAAAATAAACCTCCAGCCGGTTCAGGAGCTCATCCTCGTCAAACAGGCCCACCCGGCCCCAGGAAGCGGCGCTCTCCGCATCGACAATGTTTTCCATGCTGTAATCCCCCGAAAGGACGATCTTTTCCGCCACTTCCCGGACGATAGCCTCCATCCTCTCCCCGGCTTCCTCCCCAAAGGCCCACTCAAACTCCGCCAGCCGCTCCTTGGCCTCCACATACTCATACTCCACGTCCTTTGAGACGCCCTCCAGCGGGTAGGGCTTATCCACCCCCGCCGCGCGTAATGCGAGAGACACAGTCCTTCTGACCGCGCCCTCGTTCAGCAGGCTGCCTGCTCCGAAAGCCCGAAGCTGGTCGTTGACTGCATCCGCGTGTTCCGTCAGGTAAAATCCAATCCCTCTCTCCTTCAGGTTCCGGTGCAGGATCACAAGGCGCTCCGCCGCAGTGATATCAATGCTGCCGATCCCCCGGGCATCCACAATGATACACCTGGTATCCTCCTTTATCGCGTTCTCAATATCCTCCTGAAAGGTGTTCATATTGGCAAAAAAGAGGTTTCCGCTGAAACGATAGATCAGCGTGTGCTCTATGGGATATGCCCTCCTGTTCCGGCTCAGGTTATGTAAGCCCTCATGCCCCGGGATCACCCCAAGAAAGGTCCTCGGCGGAACCACCGCCCGGATGATCACCGCGATAAAGGACAGGATCACGCCGAGGATCACTCCGTAAACAGTGCCTAAGACCAGCACCCCGAAAAACGCCGCCATAAAGATGCCGAACTCCCGTTTATCCGCTTTCCAGGCCCTGGCCGCAATCGGAAATTCCAGGATCCCGAGAAGCGCTGAAACCACGATCCCTGTCAGCACCGGAACCGGCAGATAGCGCAGCAGTTCCGTCCCGAACAACAGCACAAGGATCATGGCCGCACCGGCGGTGATCGACATGACCTGAGATTTACAGCCGTACTGATCCGCTATTCCGCTTCTGGACACGCTGCCGTTTATGGGGCAGCAGCCCACCAGCGCTCCGGCCAGATTCCCGGCGGCATAGGCAAAGACCTCCCGGTTGGGATCGATCTTGTAATTGTATTTCAGCGCATAATTGCTGGAAGCCAGCAGTGTCTGGGCCATGATCACCAGGGCGATGGTAAACGAAAGGACAATGATCTCCTCCCCATATTTCAGGATCAGGGAAACATCCGGCAGGATCATTTCCGGCAGCCCGGCCTCCACCTGCGGGAGCAGTTTCACGCCGTTCTCATCCAGGCGGAAACACACCGTCATCCCGGCTCCCAAAGCCATCAGGAGCACCGACATGGGAAACTTTGGGATCCTTTTCCTTGCCGCCTGGAGGACGGCCACACAGCCCGCCCCCAAAACGGCCGAAAGCAGATGGAAATCAGGCAGTTCCTGCCAGATATGATACAACAGCTGAAACAATTCTCCCGTTCCCGGGTCTCCTCCGAACAGCTTCGGCACCTGCATCAGGATAATGGTACATCCGATTCCCGAGATAAATCCGCCCATAACGGGTTTGGAGATATAATTCACAAGCTTTCCGGCCTTCACCGCCGAAAACAGGAACAGCCAACAGGCCACAAGCAGCGTGATCACAGGAACGATAGCCAGGGCCTCCGCAGAGCCGGATGCGATCCCAAGGCTCGCGAGGGCGCCTCCCACCAGCGCTGCAGGCGTGGCGTCCACCCCGACCACAAACTGGGGAGAAGAGGCCAGGATGCCGTAAACCAGTATGGGAAACACCGAACCGTAGAGCCCGTACACCACAGGCAGCCCCGCCACCTGCGCATATCCCATGGAAATAGGGATAGAGACCAGCGCCACCACGATCCCGGACAAAATATCTTTTTTCAGGTATTCTTTTCTGTATCCTTTCCAGACCATCCTATCTTCCCTCCGCCGTGCCGTCCACACATCCTGCTCGTTGATTCTATTGTAAGGGCTGCAAATTCCAGTGTCAATCAAACTTTCCCGCAAAGCGCTTTTTTTGAGCAAAGGAAGTCGCGGAGCGACGAAAAGCGCGTAAGCGCGGCTTTGCGAATGGCGCGGGCTGAACTTTGCTTGCCCTCCGCAAAAAAACGCATTACTCCTTGAAAAAACATGTGCGGGCGGATATAATAAATGAAAACGAAAAGATGACGGCAAAACAGGAAGGGAACAACATGAAGGTTACACTACAGAATCTGACGAAAAAATTTCCCGGCCGCGGCAGAAAATCCCGGGAGGAAGTGATCGCGGTCAACGATTTCAACCTTGAGATCCCCGACGGAAAACTGATCGGCCTGCTCGGGCCTTCGGGATGCGGCAAGAGCACTGCCCTCAACCTGCTGTGCGGCCTGTTGAAGCCCACAAACGGCAGGATTTTTTTCGGAGATGACGATGTCACGGACCTGGAGCCGGAAAAGCGGGAAGTGGGCATGGTGTTTCAGAATTACGCTCTCTATCCGCACCTGACCGTGATGCAGAATATCCTTTTCCCTCTGCAAAATCTCAAGGGCGCTGACAGGCTCTCCAAGGAGGAAATGCAGAAACGGGCTTTTGATGTGGCCAGGCTGGTCCAGATCGACGGACTGATGGATCGCCGGCCCGGGGAACTTTCGGGAGGACAGCAGCAGCGGGTCGCCATCGCCCGGGCCCTGGTGAAAATGCCCCGCATTCTCCTGATGGACGAGCCGCTTTCCAACCTGGACGCGAGACTGCGGCTCCAGACAAGGGAAGAGATCCGCAGAATACAGAAAGAGACAAAGATCACCACCGTCTTTGTGACCCATGACCAGGAGGAAGCCATGAGCATCTCCGACGAGATCGTGGTCATGAAAGACGGCGTGATCCAGCAGGCCGGCAAGCCCCAGGAAGTGTACGATGACCCGAAAAACCTGTTTGTAGCCAGGTTTCTGGGCAATCCTCCCATCAACCTCTTTCAGGGAACGGTCAAAAGCGGCAGGCTGTACCTGGCCGACGCCCCCGTTCTGGATACGTCGGGCATACCCGACCAGGAGGTAACGGTCGGCATCCGTCCGGAGGGCTTTTCTTTGTCGAAAGACGGACATTTCGTCTGCGGCCTGGACCGGGTGGAGGTCATGGGCCGGGATGTCAGTGTCATCTTCCGTCATTCCGCCTCCCGGGAGCCCGCGGCCCGCGCTATCATCAGCGCCGAAAGCCAGACGGATCTTACCTCCTCCGAGGTGCGGTTTGACTTAAAGCCCGGCAAGGTATTCCTGTTTCACAACGAAACCGAAGAACGGATCGGTTAGTGGGAGGGCTCATGGAGAAAAAAAGTTTAAAGGGATGGCTGTACCTTCTGCCCGCGATTCTCTTTTTGGGATTTTTTATGGTATATCCGCTGATCGATGTGTTTGTGTACTCTTTTGAGGAAAACTATAATTTTGCTTCCCAGACTTACAGCGGAATGGGGTCCTATAATTACTCCTATGTGCTGCGTGACCCCTACTTTTTACAGGCAGTCAGGAATACTTTCCTGCTGGTGGTGATCACGGTGCCCCTGTCCACAGGGCTTGCACTTCTGATCTCCGTGGCCTTAAGTTCCATCCGGCCCCTGAAGCAGCTGTTCCAGACAGTATTTTTCCTGCCTTATGTCACAAACACCCTTGCCGTGGGGCTGGTGTTTATGATCCTCTTTAAGCGGACGGCGTACACCGACGGCTTTGTGAATCTGCTCCTGAGCTGGTTCGGGGCCGGGCCTGTGGACTTTATCGACGGCCCTTACGCCGCCAAACTGTTTGTGCTGTGCCTGTATACCATCTGGGTGGTAATGCCTTTTAAGATCCTGATCCTGACCAGCGCCCTTGCCTCTGTGAACCAGACCTATTACAACGCGGCGAGGATCGACGGCACCTCCCGGACAAGGATCTTTTTCCGGATCACGCTGCCCATGATCTCCCCCACCCTGGTGTATCTTATCATCACCGGATTTATCGGCGCATTCAAGGCTTACAGCGACGCGGTGGCCCTGTTCGGCACCAACCTGAACGCGGCGGGGATGAATACCATTGTCGGCTATGTCTATGACATGCTGTACGGCAGCAGCGGCGGCTATCCCTCCTACGCCTCGGCGGCAGCCATCCTGCTGTTTGCCATCGTGCTGACCATCACCTGCATCAACCTGCTGGTCAGCCGGAAGCACGTCCACTATTTTTCCTGACCGGGCCTCTTTTGATTAGTACGTGCGCTGTAGCGCACAGGAGGGTATAAATTTGAAAAATGAATTTTCAAACTTTTTTTAAATTTTCAATCGCGAGATTTGTGTCCGCGCACTGCTTGACACAAACTCGTTATGCGCAAAGAGCAGCGCGGAAATGAGGTATAAAAATGCAATCGGAAACAACTCACAAGAAAACGGGAAAAAACGGCGGGAGGATCCTCCGGGTCCTCACTTACATGCTCCTGGCCTTTTGGGGCCTGGTGGTGCTGTTTCCCTTTTACTGGATGGTTCTGACCTCAATAAAGAGCTATGGCGCCTATAATTCGGAATATGTTCCAAAGCTTTACACCCTGTCGCCCACCCTGCAGAATTACGCGGATGCCTTCACTGCTGTACCCCTGGCAAGATATTTTGCCAACACGGTCTTTTTTACAGCCGCCACCACCGCCCTGATGCTGGCGGTGACAGTATTGGCCGCCTATGCCTTTGCGCGTCTGAACTTCCGGGGAAAGAACTTTCTGTTCGTCCTGTTTTTGTCCCTGATGATGATCCCAAACGAACTGGTGGTCATCACAAACTATGTGACCATCACCAACCTGGATCTGCGGAACACCTTTTCCGGCCTGATCCTGCCTTCCGTCACATCGGTCTTCTATATTTACCTGCTGAAGGAAAATTTTGAGCAGGTCCCGGACCAGCTTTACTATGCGGCCAAGGTGGACGGCACTTCGGACCTGAAATACCTGATAAAGGTGATGCTTCCCCTCTGCAGGCCCACCATCGTGACCATCACCATACTGAAAGCCATCGAGTGCTGGAATTCCTATGTATGGCCCCGTCTGGCCACAGACGATCCCCAGTATTATCTGGTCTCCAACGGGATCCAGTCCATTCGTGAAAACGGTTTCGGCCGCGAAAACATACCGGCCATGATGGCGGCGGTTGTAGTGATCTCCCTTCCCCTGATCGTTCTGTTCCTGTTTTTCCGCAAGATGATCATGGCTGGCGTCTCCAGAGGCGGCACCAAGGGTTAGGCGCTGTAATGCAAAGGGCGGGGAACAGCCGGGCGTCCTGGTTTAAGTTGAAAGGATTTTGTGCGGAGACGCACAGGGAGCGGGAAATGAAGTTAAAAAAGTGGAAAAAAACATGTTCTATGATGATATGCGGTGTTCTTGCCCTGTCTGCCCTCACCGGCTGCCATGGCGCTGTGGAACAGCGTTCCTTTGAGATCCCGGAAGAGTTTGATGCCTCCAGGCAGTATGAGATCTCTTTCTGGGCAAAAAATGATACCAACATCACACAGACGCAGATCTATGAAAAGGCTATCGAGGACTTTGAAGCCCTGTACCCCAACATTACCGTGAATCTGCGTCTGTACACCGATTACGGCAGGATCTACAACGACGTGATCACCAATATTTCCACCAACACCACGCCAAACGTCTGCATCACATATCCCGACCATATCGCCACTTACCTCACGGGGCGCAACAGCGTAGTTCCCCTGGACGAGCTCTTTGTCCACGAAAAGTACGGGCTGGCCGGAAGCGAAGTCCGCTTTGACGCCCCTTCGCCGGATGAGATCATCCCCAAGTTCCTGGCAGAATGCACCATAGGAGGCCAGCATTACGCCGTTCCCTATATGCGTTCCACAGAAGCCTGCTATATCAACAAAACATATGTGGAAGAGCTGGGCTACTCCCTGCCGGAGACCCTCACCTGGGATTTCATCTGGGAAGTGTCTGAGGCCGCCACCGCAAAAAATCCGGACGGCACATATAAGATCAACGGCCAGAATGTGATGATCCCGTTCCTCTATAAGTCCACTGACAATATGATGATCCAATATCTTTGCCAGAACAACGCCGGTTATTCCACTCCGGACGGAAAAGTGGAGCTTTTCAACCAAACCACGGAAGACCTGCTCTATGCTGTGGCGAAGCACACCGAAAGCGGCGCTTTTTCCACCTTCAAGATCTCCGGCTATCCGGCAAACTTCCTGAACGCCGGGCAGTGTATCTTTGCCGTGGATTCTACCGCCGGCGCGACCTGGATGGGCAGCGACGCCCCCCTTGTGGACATCAGCGAGGACAAGGTGGTACAGTTTGAGACGGCTGTAATGCCCATTCCCCAGGCAGACCCGGAAAACCCCAGGATGATCTCCCAGGGGCCCTCCATCTGCATCTTTAACAAGGAAGATCCCCAGGAAGTCCTTGCCTCCTGGCTTTTCACACAATACCTTCTGACAAACGAGGTCCAGATCGCCTATGCGGAGACGGAAGGATATGTCCCCGTCACGTCCAAGGCGCAGGACAGCGCAGAGTACCGGGATTATCTCTCCCGCGGCGGACAGGATAACAATACCTATTACGATATTAAGATCCAGGCCACAAAGCTCCTGCTGGACCACACCGATGACACTTTTGTGACGGCAGTATTCAACGGCTCCGCCTCCCTGCGGGATGCCGCAGGATATCTGATCGAGGATGTGACCAAGTCCGTCCGAAGGAAGCAGGCCGTAGACCGGGCCTTCATGGAGACGCTTTACAATGACACGACTTCTCTCTATCACCTGGACCAGCTGAGCGGGCCGGGCAGCACCGCCTCTTCAGACAGGGATCCTTCCGGCCCGCTTCCCGCCACTTCCGTGATCCTGCTGTCATCCCTGGCCGCCGCCTGGATCCTGATCCTTTCGTATATCGGATGGGGATTCCTGCGCAGGAGACGCGGGACACGCCCATAAAACCGCCCTGTTTAATGCTTTTCCGCGAACTGCCATGAGGAACGGATATACGGATATACATCAAAAAACGCATAAAAAAGCCGCCTGCAGGCGGCAGAATGGAGGAAACTATGACATACGAAGAATTAGTCAGACAGATGAGGGAAAATGCCGAAGCTGCGGACGTCAGCAAGATCCAGGGGCATGTAGCGTTTCAGTTTAACATCGAGGGCGAGGCCGCGGGCGCTTTTTACCTGGAAATAAAGGATGGGAAGGCCGTGGTAGAGCCGTATGAATATTATGACAGGGATGTGCTGATCCGCTGCACGGCGGAGACGCTGTTAAAAATAATGGACGGCGGGCTGGACCCCGTCATGGCATACACGCTCAAGAAGATCAAAGTGGAAGGGGATCTGGGCAAAGCGCTTTTGTTAAAGGAAATAGCGGGGCAAAAGAAAACTGGGAAAAAGGCCGGAAAAAAGGTCTCCAAGAAGGCGGAATAGATGATCGAGGAAAAGATCAGGACAATCGACGAGCTCTTGAGCTTTGTGAAAAAATTATATGAGACACACGGCCTGCAGCTTTGGTACCGGGGGGTGATGGATGCCCGCCTGATCCTGCTGCCCTCCATCCAGCGAAGCCCTCAGAGGATCAAAAGCGAGAGGTATCTGGTAAACGATTTCTATATCCGCACAAAGCCTATCCTGGAGCCGGACAAGTGTCCGGATAAAAAAAATTATGCGGGCTGGATGTCCCTGATGCAGCATTACGGCCTTCCCACCAGGCTGCTGGACTGGAGCCAGTCGCCTTTGATCGCTGTGTTTTTTGCCACGGAGACTTACCGAAACTATCCCGACGTTGACGCCTGCGTCTGGGTCCTCGCCCCGGACAGGCTGAATGAGAGCGAAGGGTTTGGGAGTTATATTTATCCCCTGGACGCCGATACGGCCCAGGATATGCTGCTGCCGGCGTTTAAGGACAGAGGCCACAATCTGGATGTGGCGGACAAGATCATCGCCTGCCGCTCCACAGAGAATAACCGGCGGATGTATTCCCAGCAGGCAAATTTTACCATACATAATTCCCTAAGGAAGTTAGTGGATATCTGTGACCCGGAAACCCTCTACAAAATCATCATCCCGGCGGACAGAAGAAGTTATTTCCTGGAAAGCCTGAGGGTGTTTGGCATTACGGAGGGGTTTGTCTATCCGGATCCGGACCATATATCCAACGACTTAAGAAGCGTTTACGGCATTTAAAAACGCCCCATGACCATTCCCGGTCATGGGGCGCTGCTCTATGCATGATTTTTCGGTTTGAATCTGTCTGATTTACAGGTTACTGTGCTGCCGTTACAGAGGTGATGTGGGGATTTACGCCCTCGTACCAGTACAGGAAGCCTTCCATGTCGATCACATCGCCAATGTTCAGGGCCTTCACCGCCGCATACACATCTGTGGTGTTGTCGCAGAGATAGGACTCCACGGTAAAGGTGTAAGTATTTCCGTTCAGGGAAACGTTAAAGTACAGGTCGTTGCCGTCCGTGCCGGAGCCATCCCAGTTATAGAGGAACGCAACGTCATTACCGTTGGCATCCTTGGACGCCTCCACTGTCATTCCCTTAAAGGATACCAGCTCGTTCTGATGTTCGATCAGCTCGTCGGTTCCAAGGAGCGAAGTCACATCAACGGGGGAAGCGACATAAGTATCATCGGACAGGATTTCGAAAGTTGCGCCTTCCGCAACCTCGATCTCACCGGACCACTCCGTCTTGTAGCCGGTGACCCGGATCTTTGTGCCGGGGGTCAGCTTTGCGTAATCTTCTTCGGAGCAGGCCATGTTATAGATAAAGTAAGCCCCGTCCTTGCTCTGTGCGTAGATAGTAGCCTTGTCTTCCCACCAAGACTGCTTTGCCTGGACATAAGTGTCGATCACCACCTCGGAATCATTGGCGGCAGCCATGTATTCCTCATGGCTCATAACGCCTTCCGCTGTCTCGCTCCCATTTCCCGAGCCGCCGCACCCGGTCAGCGCAAAGACGCCGAGGGCCATAGCCAGGGAAAGAGAGGCTGCAATACGAATCGATTTTTTCATTTTGTTTTCCTCCTCATTAACATACATTGAGCATTACATAGCCATTATACACCAAATGTTCCAGAAATCAATAAAAAAGTAGCAGCGCGGGCTGAACTGTTACGAACTACAGATACCGGAGAAGCTCATCCCGCACCGGATCCAGACGGCTGTCCGACAGGCCGAAATCCATCTCCCGGTAACTCCAGGCCGCCCTGGAGATCCCTTGCTTTTCAAAGACACTGTGGATCGTCTTAAACCATTTCAGCACATCCTCCGGAGGGACCCTGTCGATCACGCCGTACTCGCCGCAGTAGACCGTAGTTCCGCATTCCCCGGCTTTCTCCAGGGCGGATGCGAACTGCTTTTCAAAATATTCCGGCGTGATCTCCAGATCCTCAAAGCGATACCGCTCCCCGGGGTCGATCTGGTCGGTCCAATACGCGCCCTGGTGGGTAAATTTCAGCGGGTCATAACAATGAAAATTAAAAATCACCTTATCGTCATAAGGCTTTTCCAGGTCCTTCACCGCCTCGGGGCTGTTATTCCAGTAGCTTCCCACCAGGATCAGCGTATCCGGCGCATATGCCCGGATACGCCCTATGCACTGGCGCACCACCCTGTTCCACACATCTATGAATTTCTGGTCCGTCACTTCATTGAGAAGCTCAAACGCCACATGGCCGGGATCGTTCCCAAACCTTTTTGCCAGCTCCTCCCACAGCCTCAGGAAACGCTCCTGATACTTTTCGCTTTCAAAAAATCCGCTTTCCCTCTCGCCGGAATCAAATGAAAATCCCGCCGTCTTATGCAGATCCGCAACAACATTCAACCCGTATTTTTTTGCCAGCGACAGCGCCTTTTCGATCCGCTCCATGCCATCTTCCCGGTAAGCGCCGTCCGGGCCTTCTAAAATATTGTAATCGATGGGGATCCTCACATGATCCAGTCCCCAGGACGCTATCTTTTCAAAATCCGGCTCTTTGATAAAATTGTTCAGCCTGTCTTCACTGTAGTCGCACTGAGAAAACCACCCGCCCAGATTCACTCCTCTGTAAAATCCTTTTTCCTTCATGTCCATGTCCTTTTCCCTCCTTTTCCTATTCCTCCGGCAGATACTTCGCGTACAGCATATTCTGGTCGTCTATGCACTGCCAGCTGCTGCTGGAACCGGCGGTGACACACAGATATTCCCTGCCATCCTTGTCCACAGCCAGGCTTGCCGCACAGCTGCCGGACTGATTTACGAATCCCGTCTTGCCGCAGAGGACCTCGCCGTGCGTATCCCTGTCCTCGATCCTGCGCAAAAACCAGTTGGACAGAAGGATCCCCTCCGGGTGTTCCTCCGTGAGGGATGTGTTATAGGTGTGGGCGGACAACACCTGCCGGAGAAACGGATTATCTGCCGCCGCTTTCAGGATCATCGCTATGTCATAGACCGTGCTGTAATGCGATTCATCGTAAATTCCCACACAGTTTGTAAAATGGGTGGTCCCCGCCATGCCCATCTCCTCCAGCTTTTCGTTCATCCGCTCCACAAAAGCTTCGTGGGAACCGGCCGCGTAAACCGCAAGCCCCACCGCCGCGTCTGCGCCGGACGGCAGGATCGTGCCGTAAAACAGGTCTTTCACCGACAGGACCTCCCCCACGGAAAAGCCTACGTTACTGCAGTCATTCACATAACTGTAATCTGTGATCTCTATGGTCATGACAAACGTATCGTCCAATACCGCTTCCGTGCCGTCGGTTATGCCCAATAGGTCCGCAGCCGTCAGCACAGTCAGGATCTTCGTCATAGACGCCGGATTGATCCTGTTCTTATATTCCTTTCCCGCAAGGATCACCTGATCCTGCACGTTGATCAGTACGCCGTACTGGCTGACAATATCTTCCCCAAAACCGGCGGTAGCCGCCGTGGAAGATGCCTCAAACGCCTCCGGTAATGGCGCCTGTGTCTGTTCCGGTGCCTCTACGCGGCTCTGAGATTCCCCGCTTTCTCCCTGGGCTCCGGCCCCGCCGGAAGCCGCCTCCCCGTCAAGCCCGCTGCCCTCCTCGTTCCTCAGCTCGCTGAAACCGCCCCCCTGAAGGTTCTCCTGATCTTCCAGGGAAGAATCGCCGTCCGGAGCCGCTTCCGCTACCATGGCCCCGCCGTTTCCTTCCTGCTGATCTGGCGTTTTCGACAAGTCTGACACTTCCGGCGTCTTCCGCATGGCAGTCCGTATCCAGGTACCGATCCCGAATCCCACTGTCAGCAGCAGGCAGGCGCACCCCACCAGCACACACCGTTGAAACAGCACTGCCTGACGCTTTTTGCGCTTCATCTCCTCGATGCGCTGCTTCCGCTGCAGATGCCGCTGCCGTTCCTCCTCTTTCTCCTCCGGGCTTTCTATCCATTCAAAATCGTCAATATTCTCTTCCTTCTCCATCTGCGCCCTTTCGTTCCCCTCTATCTTTTCCATCCCGATTTATGATTCCCTCTGTTTCCGCCCCATGATCTCCCGCAGGCTCTCCTCATAGGGCGCCCTTGCCACCCCATATTCTGTCACGATTCCCGAAATCAGATCATGATCCGTCACGTCAAATGCCGGATTAAACACTTTGATTCCCTCCGGCGCCATCCTCTCCCGGTACCACATCTCTGTCACCTCATGCGGCGGACGTTCCTCAATGCGGATCTCCCTGCCGGTGGGCGTATTCCGGTCAATGGTGGAAGTCGGCGCACAGACATACATAGGTACGCCATAATAGTTCGCCACCGCCGCCACCACAGAAGTACCGATCTTGTTCGCCACATCCCCGTTCGCGGCCACTCTGTCGCACCCTACAAACACTGCCTGCACCAGCCCTCTGGACATAACGCTGGCCGACATATTGTCACAGATCAGTGTCACGTCAACTCCCGCGGCTGAAAGCTCATAGGCGGTAAGACGCGCCCCCTGCAGGAGAGGTCTGGTCTCGTCCGCATACACCTTAAAGCCATATCCCCGCTCCTGCCCAAGGTAGATAGGCGCTGTGGCAGTTCCATATTTGACAGTTGCAAGTTGTCCTGCATTACAATGTGTCAGGATCCCATCGCCGGGTTTCACCAGCGTAAGGCCGTATTCGCCGATCTTCCGGCAGACCTCAATGTCCTCCTGCCGGATGCGGAGCGCCTCCTGATGAAGGATTTCCTTCACCTCCTCCACCGGCCTTCGCTCTTCTCTCCCAGCCCTCAGCGCCTTTTGCTCCATCCGGTCCAATGCCCAGGAAAGGTTCACCGCGGTCGGCCTCGCGGAATTGAGATATTCCTTATATTCCCGAAAAGTTCCATAAAAAGTTTCAAACTCTTCCGTTTCAATTCCCCGGCTCAGCACATAGATCCCCAGGGCAGCCGCCACTCCGATTGCCGGCGCTCCCCGCACCTGCAGCAGGTATATCGCGTTCCAGATTTCCTGGGCTGTCCGCAGGCTGACCAGTTCCGTCCTCCCCGGCAGCAGGGTCTGATCGAGGATGACTACAGCATCCCCCTCCTCATTCAGCGCTACCGTGTCGTATTCCAGAATATTTTTCCCCGTATTTTCCATGTTCCATTCTCCATCGTCTCAATGCCGCACGATATCTGCAAATTCCGCCCCTGCGGCCCGGGCCAGGTCCTCCGGCGCAAGGACCAGCTGCGAACCGATCTTTCCGCCGCTGACAATGATCTCGGGGAGCTCTTTGGCCGCGCTGTGGATCCTGGTCACGTACTGCTTCTTCATGCCCACGGCCGTACATCCTCCCCGGATATATCCGGTGACACGGTTGATCTCCTTCACCGGGATCATCTCTACGCTTTTCTCTCCCACGCTCCTGGCCGCCGCCTTCAGATCCAGCTCTTCCGCAATAGGGATCACAAACACAAAATAATTTCCGTTGCCGCCGGCTGTGACCAGAGTCTTGTATACTTTCTCATGGGGCAGGCCAAGCATATCAGCCACCTGGATACCATCCACAAATTCGCCGCACTCATAGGTCAGATGCCGATAGGGGATCCGCATCGTGTCCAGGATCCGCATGGCGTTCGTCTTGACTTCTTTTTGCTTTGCCATCTTGTCCTCTTTCCCTGCGCTTTTTAAGGCAGAGCACAAAAATGCCCTGCCCTTATAGTATAACATAACATGTGGATTCCTTCTATAGCAGATTCTACATTTTTACTCTTATTCGGCAGCAGTTCGGCCGCGCTCGCGCGGCTTTGCGTCGGCTTTACGCCGCTCCGCGGCTTCCTCTGCTCAAAAAAGCGCTTCCCCAGCCGTCAATGGCATCCGCCCGGATCTTCCGGAAGGGAACGGCTTTCAAAGATAGTGTATGGCAATCGCAAGATTTAAATACGCCGCAAATGTCACCCATGCAAGATAAGGAAGCATCAGCTGGGCCGCCTTCCTGCGGATCAGCGCAAACTGCCGTATGGTCAGATAGATCATTAGCCACAGCAGGAGCAGCCAGGCAAAGGCAAAAAAATACATTTCCAGCTCAAAAAACAAAAGCGGCCAGACAATGTTTAAAAGCAGCTGGTTTCCGTACAGCGAAAGCGCCAGGCGCTTGTCGGCCCCCTGGGATTCGAAGATCATCCAGGAAGCGATCCCCATCAGTATGTAGAGAATGGTCCATACCACAGGAAAGACCCATCCCGGAGGGGCCAGGGGCGGTTTGTACATGTCCGCGTACTGACGCATACTTCCCCCTGTGAGCAGGGCGCTGAGGATCCCGGCCCCAAGGCTGACGGCCACGCTGACGACAAGTGATTTGATGTCCTTTTTCCCCAGATCCGGTTTTGTAAAGGCAGGCTTCTTAAAATTTCGTTTCATATGCGTATCCTGTTTTTTGTCTTTACAGTATATGCGGCTCCGCCCCGCAAAAGTCCGACACCCGCTGTCATGGCAGCCGCCAAATGGACATGCGGGCACGTCCGCTTGGCTTGCTGCCCGCAGGAATAAAAAGCTCCGGCGCATCGGTGATGCGATGCGCCGGAGCGGCTGGTACAGATTTCAATGTGAAAGCTTATCTGGCTCAGTTATTCTTTGCCAGCTCTGTCCGCAGTTTTTCGGTCAGGGCGGGAACGATCTTGTTCAGATCTCCCACCACGCCATAGTCAGCCACGTCGAAGATGGGAGCGGTCTCGTCCTTATTGATGGCAATAATAATGTCGGACTCTTCCATGCCTGCCAGGTGCTGAATGGCACCGGAGATACCGATAGCAAAATATACATTGGGGCGAACCGTCTTTCCGGTCTGGCCCACCTGGAGATCCTTGGGCTTCCAGCCAGCATCCACCACGGCACGGGAGCAGCTCACCTGGCCGCCAAGGACTTCCGCCAGATCCTCCAGCATCTTGAAATTCTCAGGGCCGCCCATTCCACGGCCGCCGGAAACCAGAATCTTTGCATCCATGATATCCACGGTATTGGAAACAGCCTTGACTACCTCCAAAATCTCCACATACTTGTGGTCGGGAGTAAACCCGGGATTAAATTCCTCCACATTTGCCTTTACGCCGGCTTTTCTCTCGCGCTTCTGCATAACGCCGGGGCGCACGGTAGCCATCTGAGGACGGAAATCAGGACATGCGATCGTAGCGATGGTGTTCCCGCCGAATGCAGGACGGGTCATCAGCAGCTGATTATGTTTCTGCTCCTTGCCGGGAACAGGGTTCAGCGGGAAATCGCCGATCTCAAGCTGTGTGCAGTCCGCAGTCAGACCGGTATGGATCCTCGCGGAAACACGGGGGCCCAGGTCACGGCCGATGGCGGTAGCTCCCACCAGGAAGATCTCCGGCTTGTACTTTTCGATCACGGAAGCCAGAGCGTGGGCATAGGGCTCGGTCCGATATTCCTTCAGTTCGGGATCGTCCACCACGATCACCTTGTCAGCGCCGTACTCCGCCAGCTCGTCCGCCAGGCCCTTTACGCCGCTTCCTACCAGGACAGCAGTCACCTCAGTGCCAAGGGCCTCAGCCAGATCCTTGCCCTTGCCGATCAGCTCAAAAGCAATACTGTTGATACAATTGTCTACCTGCTGCGCGAAGACATATACACCTTTATATTCTTCTAAGTTCATTGTCTCTTCTCCTTCTGCCGGGAGCTTTCCTTCCCGGCGGCTTTAATGGTTCATATAAGTCCTATCCGGTTTGCCGCCATCAGATGACGTGCTTCTCTTTCAGCTTGCCGACAATATAGTCAACAGACTCGCCGGGATCCAGGGTCACCTTCTCGCCGGCGCCCTTCCTCACCTTGTCGGAAGCCTTCGCGATCTGGGTGGGAGATCCCTTCAGGCCCAGGTTGGAATCCTCCACATCCTTCAGATCTGCCCTGCCCCATACAGTGATCTCAGCCTTGCAGGCGTCGAAAATCCCGCCTGGCGTCATATATCTGGGCTCATTCAGCTCCGCCAGTGCAGTGATCAGGCAAGGCATCTTTGCCTTCAGCACATGGTATCTGTCATCGTACTGACGCTCTACGACCACGCTGTCCCCTTCGATCGTCAGCTTCTGTGCATAAGAGATGACCGGAATGTTCAGGTGCTCGGAAATCTGAGGCCCTACCTGTGCGGTATCGCCGTCGATTGCCTGACGGCCGGTGATGATCAGGTCATACTCCATGTTTCTCAAAGCCCCTGCCAGAGTCTGGGAAGTTGCCCAGGTGTCAGCGCCGCCCAGTACCCGGTCGGTGACAAGGACACCCTTGTCAGCGCCCATGGCGATCGCCTCGCGAAGCACATCTTCCGCCTTGGGAAGGCCCATGGTGAGAACGGTCACTTCCGCACCGTACTGGTCCTTTAATCTCAGGGCCGCTTCCAGGCCCGCCTTGTCGTCGGGATTCATAATCGTCATCATGGCAGCTCTGTCCAAAGTACCGTCGGGATTAAATTTTACGCCGCCCTTGGTATCGGGAACCTGCTTGATACAAACAACAACTTTCATTGTATTTTCACTCCTTCTGAAATTAGTTTATGTTTTCGTGGACCTACTTCAGCAGCGCTGCGCTGATAACCATGCGCTGAACCTCGCTGGTTCCCTCGTAGATCTCGGTGATCTTTGCATCGCGCATCATGCGCTCCACATCGTATTCCCTGGTATAACCATAACCGCCGTGAAGCTGGACAGCCTTGGTCGTCACCTCCATGGCCACTTCCGCCGCGTACAGTTTTGCCTGCGCAGCCTCGAAACCGTATTCTTTCTGGTTTGCCTTAGCCATCGCAGCCTTGTATACCAGGAGCTGGGCAGCCTGTACCTTGGTCGCCATATCAGCCAGCTGGAACTGGGTGTTCTGCTGTGCGGCAATCGACTTGCCAAACTGCTTTCTCTCCTTTGTATAAGCGATGGTGCGCTCCAGAGCGCCCTCCGCAATACCAAGGGCCTGTGCCGCGATACCGATACGGCCGCCGTCAAGGGTGTGCATCGCAATCTTGAAGCCCTGTCCCAGCTTGCCCAGCATGTTTTCCTGGGGTACGCGGCAGTCGGTAAAGATCAGCTCATAAGTGGAAGATCCGCGGATACCCATCTTCTTCTCCTTGGTTCCGAAGGTGAAGCCGGGAGTTCCCTTTTCCACGATAAAGGCGGAGATCTCCTTCATCATCCTGCCCCGCTTCTCGATCATCCCGGTCACGGCAAAGATCACATAAATATCCGCCTCTTTTCCGTTGGTGATAAAGATCTTGGAGCCGTTGATCACATACTCGTTCCCGTCCAGCACGGCCTTGGTCTGCTGGCCCTGGGCATCTGTGCCCGCGCCGGGCTCTGTCAGGCCGAAAGCTCCCAGCTTTTCGCCCTTCGCCAGGGGAACAAGGTACTTCTGCTTCTGCTCCTCGGTGCCAAAGGTCATAATGGGGTCGCAGCAGAGAGAAGTGTGTGCGGAAACGATAACGCCTGTCGTGCCGCAGACCTTGGACAGCTCCTCCACGCACATCACATAAGTAAGCGGATCACATCCCTGGCCGCCGTACTCCTTGGGAATGGGGATCCCCAGAAAGCCGTTCTTCGCCATCTTATCTACGGTGCCTCTGGGGAAGACTTCTGTCTCATCTACTTCCTGAGCCAGGGGCTTTACTTCCTTCTCGGCAAACTCTCTGAACAGGGAGCGTGCCATTTCATGTTCTTTGCGCAACGTAAAATCCATGATTACTATTCCTCCATTTATTTATCTTGAATTTCAGCGGGCCCCGGAGATCCTGCCCCGGCGCCCGCCGGTATTGCTCACGCAATATATCCGCCTTACTTGCTGTAATCGTAAAAACCAACGCCGGTCTTCTTGCCCAGCTTGCCTGCGCGCACCATCTTGCGAAGCAGGGGATGAGGACGATATTTGGGATCTCCCGTTTCATTCTGCAGAACTTCCATGATGGCAAGCACAATGTCCAGCCCCACCAGATCACCCAGCGCCAGAGGCCCCATGGGATGAGACGCGCCCAGCTTCATGGCCGTGTCGATATCTTCTACGCTGGCGATGCCGTCCGCGTAAATGCCGATCGCCTCGTTGATCATGGGGATCAGGATCCGGTTTACCACAAAACCGGGAGCTTCCTTCACTTCCACGGGAGTCTTGCCGATCTCGGTCGCGATGGCCTTGATCTTCTCTACCAGCTCCGCAGGCGTATTGGCGCCCGCGATCACCTCTACCAGCTTCATCCGGTCCGCAGGGTTGAAGAAATGCATACCGATCATGGGCCTGTCAAGACCTGCGCCGATCTCCGTGATGGACAGGGAAGATGTATTCGTCGCAAAGATGCAGTCGGGCTTTACGATCTGCTGCAGCTCCTGGAACGTCGTCTTCTTGATCTGCATATTCTCGGGCGCCACCTCGATCACAAGGTCGCAGTCTGTACAGATATCCTTCAGGCCCGTGACGATCTTTGCGGAAATCGCATCCGCCTGCTCCTGCGTGATCTTCTCCTTGCCGACCAGGAAGTTCAGGTTCTTTAAGATCCTCCCCTTGCCGCCGTCCGCAAACTCCTGCTTAATGTCGCACAGGCAGACCTCGTAACCGTCCGTCATCGCAAATGCCTGGGCAATCCCCGCCCCCATGGTTCCCGCACCGATAATTCCTACTTTCATGAAAATTCCTCCTTCACTTATGAAATCCTTCTTTTTACCGCTTCTACATGTATCGTGAAAAACCCCTGCCCCGGTTCAGCAGTTCTTGAACGGCTCCTTCACCTTCTCCTTATTCTTGTCAAGGAAAAATGCCATTCCATACTTCTGGTCCTCGGTCTCAAAACAATCGCCGAACAGCTTCTCCTCGATCACGATCGCCTCATCCATCTCCACGTCAAGGCCCTCGTTGATCGCCTTCTTGCAGTTGCGCACAGCGATAGGGGCATTCTTTGCAATACCCGCCGCCATTTTCTCCGCTGCGGGAAGGAGCTCTTCCTGCGCGTACACCGCGTTCACCAGGCCGATCCGGTACGCCTCGTCCGCCTTGATATTGCGGGCGGTGTAGATCATCTGCTTTGCCATGCCCGCGCCCACCAGCCGCGCCAGCCTCTGCGTTCCGCCAAAGCCGGGCGTAATGCCGAGGCCGACCTCAGGCTGGCCGAACACCGCGTTGTCGGAGCAGATGCGGATATCGCAGCTCATGGAGATCTCGCAGCCGCCGCCCAGCGCGAAACCGTTCACCGCCGCGATCACGGGGATGGGGAATGTCTCTATCTTCCGGAACACATCATTTCCCTTCTTGCCGAAAGCTTCTCCCTCCGCCTTGGTCAGAGTGCTCATCTCCCCGATATCAGCCCCCGCCACAAAAGATTTCTGGCCGGCGCCGGTGAGGATCAGGCAGCGCACCGTATCCAGATCCACGCTGTCCAAAGTCTCGTTCAGCTCGTCAAGCACCTGGGAATTTAAAGCGTTCAGCGCTTTCTCCCGATTGATGGTGATAATGGCATACCCATCCTTTTGTTCATACAAAATATATTCCATGTCTTCCTCCATCTTGCGCCGTCCCCTGCCCGTGGCCTCCCGCGGCAGACGGCGCACATTCCTTTCCTCTTCTTCGCCGCTTTCTTTTTTCGCGACAAAGAGAATACCAATCCGCACTCCGCGGCTCGGTATTCTCTCTGTTATTTATTGTTTAGTCCTCCATCTTAACAATAGTAGAGCAGCCCATGCCGCCGCCGATACACAGAGTCGCAAGGCCGGTCTTTGCGCCTTTCGCCTGCATCTCATACAGCAGCGTCACCAGGATACGGCATCCGGAAGCGCCCACGGGATGGCCCAGCGCGATAGCGCCGCCGTTGGGGTTCAGCTGTCTGTCCACATCGATTCCCAGCTCCTTGCCCACCGCGACGGACTGGGCCGCAAACGCCTCGTTTGCCTCGATGATGTCAAAATCCTCTATCTTCATGCCGGTCTTTGCCATAACCTTCTTCGTAGCCGCCACAGGGCCGATCCCCATCACCTCGGGGCGGACGCCCGCCAGGGCGCCGGCCACATAGGTTGCCATGGGCTTCACGCCCAGCTCTTTCGCCTTCTCCTCGCTCATCACCACAATAGCCGCCGCGCCGTCGTTGATACCGGAAGCGTTTCCGGCGGTCACAAATCCGTTCGGATTGATCGGGCGGAGTTTTGCAAGGCCCTCCATAGTGGAACCGGGCCTGGGGCCTTCGTCGGTGTCGAACACGATGGTCTCTTTCTTCTTCTTTACTTCCACGGGAACGATCTCGGCCTTGAACGCGCCGGATTTCTGGGCAGCCTCAGCCTTCTGTTGGCTCTTCAGGGCAAACTCGTCCAGTTCTTCCCTGGTCAGCCCCCACTCCTCGCAGATATTGTCCGCCGTCTTGATCATATGATAATCATTAAAGGCATCCCAGAGGGCATCCTTGATCATAGTATCCACCAGAGTTCCGTTGTTCATCCGATAGCCGAAACGCGCCTGGGGAATCGCATAGGGAGCCATGGACATATTCTCCATGCCGCCTGCCACAACGACATCCGCGTCGCCGGCCATGATCATCTGGGCCGCCTGGTTTACGCAGTTCAGGCCGGAACCGCAGACTACATTCATGGTAACTGCGGGAACCTCGATGGGAAGCCCTGCCTTGATAGATGCCTGACGCGCCACATTCTGGCCCTGGCCGGCCTGGATGACGCAGCCCATATAAACCTGGTCAACCGCCTCAGGCGCAACGCCGGCTCTCTTCAATGCCTCTTTGATAACGATGGCCCCCAGATCCGCAGCGGGGGTGGTGCTCAGTGAGCCGCCCATGGTACCGATCGCGGTACGGCAGGCTCCGGCTAAAACTACTTTTCTTGCCATTTGCTTATCCTCCATAAAAAGTTTTTGAATAATGATTGTTATTTTTTTGTCATTTCCACAGTCTCTAGTGTACCATAGTCAAGGCTTATTTGCAACGGCTTTTCATGAAATTGATAAAAAAATAACAAAGGATTTTTGCTCCGTTCGGAAATTTTGTGTTATGATAAGTACAGCAAATGCGAAACCGCCGTTTTGTCGGCAGAAAAGAGATGTTTATGGATCAGATATCCCTGTTTGATAACCAAAATGAAAATTCCCTCTCCCCTTTGTCCGCCCCACTGGCGGACAGAATGCGCCCCAGGAGCCTGGAAGACTACATCGGCCAGGAACACCTGCTGGGGAAGGGCAAACTCCTGCGCCAGATGCTGGAGCGGGACCAGATCTGTTCCATGATCTTCTGGGGGCCTCCCGGCGTTGGAAAAACAACTTTGGCCAGGATCATCGCAAACCGCACCAAATCCTCTTTTTTGAATTTCAGCGCTGTCACCAGCGGCATCAAGGAGATCAAGGACATCATGAAACAGGCGGAGGAAAACCGTGCCTACGGCATCCACACCCTCTGCTTTGTAGACGAGATCCACCGCTTCAACAAGGCCCAGCAGGACGCCTTCCTCCCCTATGTGGAGCGCGGCAGCATCACCCTGATCGGCGCCACCACGGAAAATCCTTCTTTTGAGATCAACGCGGCTCTTTTGTCCCGGTGCAAAGTGTTCGTGCTGAAGGAACTGACGGAGGAAAACCTGACAGAGCTTCTGAACCGGACGCTGACGGACAAGCGCGGTTTCGGCGGCACCCAGGTCCACATGGAGAAGGGCCTGGCAGAGACCATCGCCACATTTGCCAACGGGGATGCCCGCACCGCTTTAAACACTCTGGAGATGGCCGTGCTGAACGGCAGCATTTCCCCGGACGGCTCCATCACCGTCACCAGGGAGACGCTGGAACAATGCCTCGGCAAAAAGACGTTTCTATACGACAAAAAAGGGGAAGAGCACTACAACCTGATCTCCGCCCTGCATAAATCCATGCGCAATTCCGACCCGGACGCCGCGGTATACTGGCTGTCCAGGATGTTGGAGGCCGGGGAAGACCCGCTTTTTATCGCCCGGAGGCTGATCCGCTTTGCCAGCGAAGATGTGGGGCTGGCGGACAGCCAGGCCCTGCCTTTGGCTGTGGCCGCCTACCAGGCTTGCCATTTTAACGGTATGCCGGAGTGCAATCTGAATCTGGCCCAGACAGTGATCTATCTTTCTCTGGCCCCCCGCTCCAACGCGGTCTACCGGGCTTATGAGACAGCCAAAGCGGACGCCCTGGGCCAGCTGGCAGAACCTGTTCCGCTGGTGATACGCAACGCGCCCACTCAGCTTATGGAGGATCTGCACTATGGAGACGGCTATGTCTACGCACATGACACGGCGGAACGAATGGCCCGCATGACCTGCCTTCCGGAAAGCCTGAAAGACAAGCGCTATTACCTTCCCACCGAAGAGGGCGCGGAGGGCATCTTCAAGGAGCGCCTGGAGAAGAGCCGGGCGTTTCGGCTTGGAACTCCTCCACCGCAGGATCAATGATCCGGCTGCTCCGCACCCACTCCCGCGTGTCGCCTACCTTATGGGCAGGCTGGGTGTGCTTTGCCAGGAAACGGGTCAGCGCATAGAGATCGATCCAGATCTCGTTGTCACTCTCCTTCTGGGATTCATCGAAAATCAGTTCCAGCCCCCAGTGAAGGTGTGTTATCTCTATATTATTCACGTTTTCCTTGGTGCTGTAACCCGTGTGCCCCATGTACCCGATCACATCTCCTGCCGTGACTACGCTGCCCACCTCCAGCCCCTCCGCATAGGGATAATTCTGGCGCAGGTGGGCGTAGTAATAATAACGCCTGCCATCGAGGCTGCGGATGCCGATGCGCCAGCCGCCGTACTGATTCCAGCCAAGGGCTTCCACTATCCCGGACTCCACGCTGATGATGGGCGTTCCCACAAGCCCCATCATGTCATGGCCCAGGTGCCTCCTCTGGTAGCCATAGCTCCTCCCCACGCCAAAATCGTCATAATGGGTATAATCAAAACCCCTGGCCAGCGGGAAATATCCTTTCAAGCCATAGCGCTCCTCATAAGTCACATTCCCGGCTTCGTCCACGCACTCCTCTCGGTACTCTCCCACCAATCCTCCAAGGGCCGCGTCATAGGCATCCTGATAATAGGAAAAGTATTTCAGCTTCCCGGCCAGCTCTTCCATCGTTTTCTCCCCCTGGGAGATTGCCTGCGCCGCCTTTTCCATGGTTTTCAGCGCGGATTTGTCAAAAGTTCCCCCGGTTCCTGCCGCCGTATAAGCCAGCAGATCCACCCATCCGACCTCATGCTCCGTTCCGTGTGTCTTGACGTCCCATTCATAGGCGGTGCACAGCGCCTCGTAAGACACTGTAAAATCCACCCATTTTATATAATCATCTTCTATGAAAAGAGTATTGTTGCTGAGGCTCTGCTCTATCCGGCTTACAGGTCTTCCCGCCGCCAGGACCGCCGCCACCGCCATCAGCCCGCATTCCGCCAGGATCCCCCTCCTCAGCCAGCCAATGTATCTGTCTCTGCGCTCTCTGTCCATGCCTGCCCCCACATATTTGTCATTGAAAATATATGTGCGGGCAGGCCGGGCCATGCCAGAAAGGTTTTGTCCCTTCCCGTCCGGCGGCAGTTCTTTCTATCCGGCGCCATCCTGCCATCCTGTGGAAGGATCTGCCTTTGGCGGATAAATAGTCCGCGGGGCGCACGAAAAGGCCCTCCGGCTTTTGGGGCAGAAGGGCCTTTTTTGCAGATCACGCATATTTTTTATCGAAAGAGTTAAAGCTTCCCGCCGTTTCCCTCTCCCTACCTCTCCGGCTCGATCAAGCCGTAGGTATCTCCTTTTCTTTTATACACTACATTCACCTGGTCTGTCTCGGCGTTGATGAACACAAAGAAATTGTGCCCCAACAGCTCCATCTGGATACAGGCGTCCTCCGCGTACATGGGCTTGATGTCAAACTTCTTTGTCCGGACGATCTTGACCTCTTCCTCGTCCATGTAATCATTCTCCACGTACATCTGGCTGAAATCGCCTGCCGCCTGCTGCTTGTCCACTATTTTTGTCTTATATTTCTTCAGCTGTCTCTCAATAATCTCTTCCACAAGATCGATGGAGACGTACATATCGTTGCTGACCTGCTCGGACCGGATGATATTCCCCTTGACGGGAATCGTCACTTCGATCTTCTGCCTCTCTTTCTCCACGCTCAGCGTGACATGCACTTCCGTCTCGGGATTAAAATATTTTTCCAGCTTCCCGATCTTTTCCTCCACAGCAGACCTTAATCCGGGTGTAACCTCAATGTTTCTTCCGACAATAATGAATTTCATACGAATCACCCCTTCGGTAATTTATTGTATAGTCATTATATCATATTTGCGTAACTTCTTGCAACAATTAAGCTGATTATTTACTTCTTTTTGACATTATATCTGTCAACCCAAATCTACAGTTTTTTCGACAGAAAAAACATTTTTATAACATCTTCACAAAACAGACGTTCTAATATTATGCGTTATTTTATTTTTTCAAATCGGAAAAAAGTGTGGACAATGTGTATAAGTTGGTGAATAAATGCCTTTTATCGCGTTTTCGGGCTTTTGGGATGTGGATAACTATACCCGCTTTTCCACTTTCCATGTGCTCACAATATGGTGCCTTTCAATTTTTTTAGTAAAATTGCACAGTCGGTCAAATAACGGCTCCCTTCCTGGCAAAAACAATATTTTGACAACTTCTTCAATTTTAAGTCATTGGCGGATCCGGGGCTTTCACCCGTTAGGAACCTGCGCCGCCGGGCGCAATCGAGTAGGGGAGATTTGCTCTCCCCTCTCACACCACCAGTACGTGCCGTTCGGCATACGGCGGTTCAACATAAC
>CANPYT010000017.1 GCA_947588705.1 uncultured Acetatifactor sp.
CGGGCTCGTGCAGCGCTTCGAAGATCGTCACGTCATATCCCATCTTTGCCAGGTCTCCCGCGCAGGTAAGGCCCGCGGGGCCGGAGCCGATCACCGCCACGCTCTTTCCTTTCTTTTCCACGGCGCCTGCGGGCTTCAGGCCCTGTTCTCCCGCCCAGTCCGCCACAAAGCGCTCCAGTTTGCCGATGGCGATCGGTTCCCCCTTGACACCACGGATACATTTGCCCTCGCACTGGCTCTCCTGGGGGCATACCCGGCCGCACACAGCCGGGAGGGCGCTGGACTCGCTGATGATCCTGTAGGCCCCCGCGGTATCCCCCTCCTTCACCTTCTCGATAAATCCCGGAATATCAATGGCCACCGGGCAGCCCTTGACGCACTGCGCGTTCTTGCAGTTGATACACCTGGCGGCCTCCTCTCTGGCCTCCTGCTCATTATAGCCAAGGCAGACCTCCGCGAAATTGGCTGCCCTCTCCTTTGCGTCCTGCTCTCTCACAGGCACTCTCTTCCATACATCCATCTCTGTAACCATACCTTTCTGTTTCTGATCGGCCCTGTCCCGGCCCTGCCGTTTCCCACAGCGCCCCGTTTAAGACGTCTTTCCCGCACCGGCCTCTATTCGCAGTTGCCGCACCCTCCGTGGTGGGTATTGCCCTCCTGGAGCTTTAACATAGCCCGGCCTTCTTCCGTCTTATAGATCTGCTGGCGCCTCATGGCCTCGTCAAAATTCACCTGATGCCCGTCAAATTCGGGACCGTCCACACAGGCGAACTTCACCTGCCCTCCAACTGTCACGCGGCAGGCGCCGCACATGCCCGTGCCGTCCACCATAATGGGATTCAGGCTGACTACCGTAGGCAGCCCCATCTCCTTTGTCAGCAGGCACACAAACTTCATCATGATCATGGGGCCTATCGCTATGCAGAGATCATACTGCTTTCCCTCCGCCGCCAGATCCTTGATCGTCTGTGTCACCATGCCGCTCCTTCCGTAGGAGCCGTCATCGGTGGTCACATAGAGATTTCCGGCCACGGCCTCCATCTCCTTCTGCAGGATCAGGAGATCCTTTGTCTTGCTTCCCACGATCACGTCCGCGTCCACGCCCCTCTCATGGAGCCACTTCACCTGGGGATAAACGGGCGCGGCGCCGACGCCGCCCGCCACGAACAGGATCTTTTTCTTTTTCAGCTCCTCCGGGGATTCCTTCACCAGGTCGGAAGGGCACCCCAGCGGGCCCACAAAGTCCTGGAAGCTGTCTCCCTCTTCAAGCTCCGCCATCATCTGGGTCGCCGCGCCGACCGTCTGAAAGACGATGGTCACCGTTCCCTTTTCCCTGTCATAATCGCAGATCGTCAGGGGGATGCGCTCCCCCTCCCCGTCCGTCCTCACAATGACGAACTGTCCGGGCTGGCAGGCTTTTGCCACCCGTTTTGCCTCGACCTCCATCAAAAAAATATTCGGAGTGAGCGTCTCTTTCTTTACAATCTTATACATTCCTTTCTCTCCTTCTGCCGCTAAACGGCGATTTCGATCTTAGATCCTGTCCTTACGGGCTATCGGATCCTGTGTCCGTCCCCGTATCCGCCTCCTGCCCAGTTGCCGCCCCGTCCGGGCCGGTGGGCTGATGTCCTCTCAGGACATTGAGCTGATACCCTCTCCCATCCTCCTGCAGGAGCTGATAGAGGTCCAGCGTATAAATGTCCACGGCATAATAGTTGCCCGTCCTGACCTGAATGCCCTCCGCATCCCGAAGGACCTCCGCGACCACATAAAAATCGCTGATCTGATCGATATTGACCACATAGAGATACTCATACACATACACGGAGCCGCTTTCGTCGAAATGCCCGGCCGCATCCCGGATCCTGCCGCTGCTTTGGGAATATTCCGCAACGGTATCCGCCGCCTGCCCGGGCGTGTACTCCGTATTCAGCACAAGCTCATACTTACAGTCAGCCACCTCTCCCACAACGCCTTCCACGATCCTGGCAAACCGGAAATGGGAGGCGCCCACCGGCATGGGGATCGGCCCGGAATACGCGTTGGATGTATAAGAGGGCGTTGAGCCGTCCGTGGTATAATAGACCTCGTCCCCGTCCACATCCATGACTTCAATATAAGTGGGCAGGTTGTACTGGCCGCTGACGACACTTATCTCCGGCGCCGGGATCACGTCATAATCGATGAAATACTTCCTCTCAACAATCTCGCTGGAAATCCCGTTGTCGTTGATAAAAACAGCCTTGACCGTGTAGCTCCCATTTTCCAGGATGATGGGCATGGTGTACAGATTGCTGTTTTCATCCGGGTCGCTGCCGTCCAATGTATAATAAATCCTTCCGGTTCCCATGGCTGTCAGCTTCAGGGGCTGGATGGCGGTGTATTCCCCCTCCATGACGCTGAATTCCGGCGGAGTTGCAATATAATTCTGATAGGAGGCGATCAGCTGCTCATTGTCGCTCCCAAGAAGCAGATCGTTGATGGTCTTGTAATCCCCCCTGGCGCGGTATATGGCGATCAGCCGCCCGTAAGCCCTGTCCAGCTGCTCATTGGTGGCGTTCTCATTCCTTGTGATCTCCCGCAGCAGATACTCGTATTCGATCTTATTGTTTTTCAGGAAATAGACCTCGGCCAGGCTAAACTGCAGTTCGATATCGTCCCCGCCCAGCGCAAGCGCCCTGCTGTAATACTTTATCGCCCGGTCGTACTCCTCCGTCTCCACGCACTGCACGGCTTTTTCTATCTGATATTCCCTGGAATTATAAAAATACACCCATACGCCCATCCCCACCGCGGCCGCCAGCACCGGAACAGCCAGGGCCACCGGGAGGATCCACTTACGCCGTTTCAGGGATCCCGGCTTCTTTTCTTCCGCTTTCCGCCCTTCCGGCCGCGCCCCGCTGTCCTTCCGCCCCTCCGGGGCGGCGCCTTCCATCCCGTCCACCATGCCGCTGATGATCTGGCGCATATTTTGCTCCAGCTCAGGCTCAAAGTCAGGTACGATATGTATATCCTCGCCACAATGTTCGCAGTACAAAGCGCCGTCGGCCATTTCCTCTCCACAGTTGGGACATTTCATAGGCAATTCCTCTCCTTAGAACAGGCCGGTGACCCTGCCCTCCTCGTCCACATCGATCCTGTAGGCCGCCGGCTGCTTCGGCAGGCCGGGCATGGTCATCACATCCCCGGTGAGCGCCACCACAAACCCGGCTCCCGCGGATATGTACACTTCCCGCACCGTCAGTTCAAACCCTTCCGGCCTTCCCAACAGCTTGGGATCGTCAGACAGGGAATAAGGGTTCTTGGCCATGCACACCGGCATACTGCCAAATCCAAGGGCCTCCAGCCGTTTCAGCTGGCCGGCGGCCGCCTGGGTGAATATGACGCTGCCGGCTCCGTAGATCTCCTTTGCCACACAGACGATCTTTTCCCTCAGAGACAGGGCGTCCTCATACAGCAGCCTAAAATGGCTCTCCTTCTTCTCCAGGGTCTCCAACACCTTCCGGGCCAGGTCGATCCCGCCCTCGCCGCCCTTTTCCCATACCTGGGACAGGGCGAACGCACAGTTCCGCTCCTCGCAGAACCTTCTCACATATTCCACCTCCGCCGGGGTGTCCGTGGCGAAAGCGTTCAGCGTCACCACCACCGGCACACCGTATTTCTGCAGGTTCTCCATATGCTTTTCCAGATTCGCGATCCCCTTCTTCAGGGCTTCCGTATTTTCTGCAGCCAGATCCGCCGTCTCCACGCCTCCGTTGTATTTCAGCGCCCGGACAGTGGCGACCAGCACCGCCGCATCCGGCCGGAATCCCGCGGCCCTGCACTTGATGTCAAAGAACTTCTCCGCCCCCAGGTCCGCGCCGAAGCCCGCCTCCGTAATGCAGTAGTCCGCCAGCTTCAGCGCCGCCCGGGTGGCCCGGACGGAATTGCAGCCATGCGCAATATTGGCAAAAGGCCCGCCGTGCACCAGGACCGGCGTGTGCTCCAGCGTCTGGACCAGGTTCGGCTTGACGGCATCCTTCAAAAGGGCCGCCATGGCGCCCACTGCCTGAAGATCCCCGGCTGTCACCGGTTCTCCCGCATAATTATAGGCCACGATGATCTTTTTCAGCCTTTCCTTCAGATCCCGCATATCCTCTGCCAGGCAAAGGATGGCCATGATCTCGCTTGCCACGGTTATCACAAAATGGTCTTCCCGCACGACACCGTCAGCCTTGCTCCCCAGCCCGACCACGATATTCCGCAGGACCCTGTCGTTCATATCCTCGCAGCGTTTCCAGACGATCTGCCTTGTGTCGATCTGCAGGGCATTCCCCTGCTGGATGTGGTTGTCTATCAGGGCCGCCAACAGGTTGTTGGCGGATGTGACGGCGTGAAAGTCGCCTGTAAAATGCAGGTTCAGGTCCTCCATAGGCACTACCTGGGCGTATCCGCCCCCGGCGGCGCCTCCCTTCAGCCCGAAGCAGGGCCCCAGCGAGGGCTCCCGAAGGGCCACCACGGCCCGCTTTCCCAGCTTTCCGAAAGCCTGTCCCAGCCCCACGCTGGTGGTGGTCTTTCCCTCTCCCGCGGGAGTAGGGTTGATGGCGGTAACAAGGATCAGCTTCCCGTCGGGCCTCTCCTCCAGGCTCTTTAGATACTCTTCCGTGAGCTTTGCCTTATATTTCCCGTAATACTCCAGATCTTCTTCCCCGATCCCGAGTCTCCCCGCCACTCTGCCAATAGGCTCCATGACAGCCTCCCGGGCGATCTCAATATCCGTTTTCACTCCGCTCTCCTCTCCACTCAAAGTTCCAATGTCAGCCGATCTCCTCCAGCAGCTGTTCAAACTGCTCCATGCTCATAAGGATCTTCCTCGGCTTCGTTCCCTCTTCTTCTCCTACCACGCCATACTCACAGAGCTGCTCCATGATCCGGGCCGCCCGGTTGAATCCTACCTTCAGCGCACCCTGGAGCCTTCCGATCGAAGCCCTGTCTCTCTCGATAATGAAGCGGCCCGCCTTCTCAAACAGCTCGTCCAGCTCGGAACCGGAGCCGCCCGCACCGCTCCCGCCGCTTCCCATGCTCTTTATCTTTTCTTCCACATCCTCCGCGTAGACATTTCCCAGGGTCTGGTTTTTCAAAAAATCCACCACATCGGACACTTCCTTGTCGGATACAAAGGCCCCCTGGATCCGGGCCGGCTTGGAATAGCCCTGGGGGTAGAAGAGCATATCGCCCTTGCCCAAAAGCTTCTCCGCCCCGTTCATATCCAGGATCGTGCGGGAATCGACGCCGCTGGACACGGAAAACGCCACGCGGCTTGGCATATTGGCCTTGATCAGGCCGGTGATGACGTCCACGCTGGGGCGCTGGGTGGCGATAATCAGATGGATCCCGGCCGCCCGGGCCAGCTGTGCCAGACGGCAGATGGATTCCTCCACCTCCCCGGGGCATACCATCATCAAATCCGCCAGCTCGTCCACGATGATGACGATCTGCGGCAGTTTTGCGGGGGCGTCCTCGTCGCCGTTCTCCCGCATGGACTCCACCTTCTTGTTGTATCCCTTCAGGTCCCGCACATTGTGATCCGCAAATTTCCGGTACCTGTCCTCCATCTCCGAGACGCCCCAGTGCAGCGCCGCCGACGCCTTCTTGGGGTCTGTGACCACGGGGATCAGAAGGTGCGGGATCCCGTTATACACACTGAGCTCCACCACCTTTGGATCCACCATGATCAGCTTCACGTCGTCGGGATGGGCCTTATACAAAATGCTCATGATCAGCGTATTGATACATACAGACTTACCGGAACCGGTAGCGCCCGCGATCAGCATATGGGGCATCTTGGCAATATCCGCGACAACTACCTTGCCCGCAATATCTTTCCCCACCGCGAAAGCTATGTTGGAGGGGAAGTTCCGAAATTCCGGCGTTTCCAGCAGGTCGCGCAGCGCCACGGGCATATTCTCCTTGTTCGGCACCTCGATGCCCACAGCCGCTTTCCCCGGGATCGGCGCCTCGATCCGAATGTCCGTAGCCGCCAGGTTCAGCTTGATGTCGTCCGCCAGCCCGACGATCTTTGAGACCTTCACGCCCTGCTCCGGCTGCAGCTCATACCGGGTCACGCTGGGGCCCTGGCTGATATCGGTGATCGTGACCTTCACGCCGAAAGTGCTTAACGTCTGCTGAAGGCGCATGGCTGTCTCTTTCAGTTCCCTGGTGGAATCGCCGGTGACGGCAGCCCCCTTCTGGAGCCGTGACAGCGGCGGAAACATATATTTCTGCGGAAGCTTCTTCTCCGGGGCAGGCTCTTCCCTTCCCTGCTCCCTGCCGGCCTGGGCCGCCTGGGGCCTGGGCCGGCTGGCGCTGTCGGAATCCCCGTTCCTTCCCTCCGCCGGTTCCTCCACGCCCTCTTTATGTATGCGGATGGCCTGGGCCTCCTGGGAGATCTCCGAAACCCTCTCCCCATTTTCCTCCGGCCTCTTATACTGCGGCTCCTCCTGGGCGGGCGTTTCCTCCCGGGAATACGCGCGCTCCGGGGAATAGGCTTCCCCCCGCTCCCCGGCATCCGCCGGGGGAGTATCCTCCGCCGCCTCGTCTAACGTCACCTGATGGACGCTGCGGATCCGCACCTTCTCAAAGTCAAAGACGGGCACGGATTCTCCCTGGTCCGCCTCCGCCTGGGGATCCGCCTCCTCGGAAAAGATGATCTCGTGGACATCGTCCCTGTGGGCGGCCTCATCCTGGCGCGGCAGCGCGGTATCAAGCATAACCCCTGAAACCTTCCGCTCCATGCGGAGGATCTTCTCGTTCTCCTTCTCCTCCGCCTTCAGCCTGCGCTCCTCTTCCCTGCGGGCCCTCATCTCTTCCTGCTCCTGATGCCTCACCCGGGCCATCTCCCGGCGCCGCTCCGCGTCCTCCCTGGACAATTCCCTCATGCGGCTGCCGCCGTTTTTCACGCTGGCAAGCAGCGATCTTTCCGTGAGCAGGATCAGGCTCACCACAGAACAGAGCAGCACCACCAAAACCGTTCCGATCGTCTCCAGGTAATGCTGGAGCAGGTAACACAGGCTTCCGGAAAGTACGCCGCCGCCGGACTTTGTGTCCCTGCACACCTCATATATCGCCCCCACATGGTACTCCGTCATGGAAGCCGTGCTCTTCACCACAAGGTCGCAGACCACGCCCGCCATCACGAACAGCGTAACCCCGGCGGCCAACTTCCGGACCGCGCTGGGATTTCCCTCGTTCGCGAACCAGAAGGCCACCCCCAAGAACAAAAGAACCGGGACCACATACGCCGTAAACCCGAACAGGCCGAAAAGGAACCCGCTGACAGCGTCTCCCACCGGGCCGATCACGCCAAAGTTACAGAAAAACAAGATCACCATCGCCACAAATAAGACGATCAACCCGATCTCGTGGAACAAGGCGCTGTCCCCGGCAGCCTGCTCCTCCGTCCTTGTCTGCCTTTTCCCCGTCGAAGCGCCCCGGGCCGTGGACTCGCCTGCCTTTGCGCCTTTTGTGTTTTTCGCGTTTTTTGCGGCTGTAGCGCCGCTTTTTCTATTTGAATTGGAAGAGGAAGCCCTTCTTCCAGCAGATGCCGCCATCTCGTTCTACCTCGCTTACAAAGAATCACGTCTCTTCTAGTATATCATTTTTCTCCGTACTTGTCATTAATCATTTGATGTAATTTCCCGATCGCCTTGTCGATCCCGCCGACTTCGTTGATGATCCCGTACTCCACCGCCTCCTCGCCAACCAGGATCGTCCCCACATCCTTGGTGAGGATCCCCGTCTCCGTCATCAGCTGTTCCATCGTCTGTTTGCTGATCCTGCAGTGATCGCAGACAAATCCCGTGATCCTGTCCTGGATCAGCTTAAAATAATCGAAAGTCTGGGGTACGCCGATGACCATCCCGTTCATCCTCACCGGGTGGATCACCATGGTACCCGTGTTGACAATAAAAGAATAATCCGTGCTGACGGCGATGGGAACGCCGATGGAATGGCTTCCTCCCAGGACAAGGGATACGGTGGGTTTGCTCAGGGACGCGATCATTTCCGCGATAGCCAGCCCTGCCTCCACATCTCCGCCCATGGTGTTCAGGAGCACCAAAACCCCCTGAATATTCCTGCTGTCCTCAATCGCCGCAAGGCTCGGCAGAATATGTTCATATTTTGTGGTTTTGGAATTGTTGGAGAGATTCTCATGCCCCTCGATCTCTCCGATGATCGAGATCAGATGGATATTGTCCAGCTGGGGATTCTCATCCAGCGATGCCTGCCCCGTCTCCTCGATCCGCTGGTCCCGGTGCTCCTCCTGCTCAATTTTTTCGTCCTTCTTTTCCTCTGCCATATTTCCTCTCATTCTGCCGCCGTCGGCGGCTTTTCGATCCTGGGGATCCTGCGCGGCTCCCTCCGGGTTTCCGCCGCAAAAAAACAAGGAGCTTTGAAACACTCCCTGTCAGCATTCCCCTTTCGGACAAAAAAATTCTCACTGAATGTCAAAATCATCATTTTCATCCACGGGATAGTCATAGTCGTCCGCGCCCCCGGACGGTTCGATGAGATAACCCATCTCCTTTTTCCGGTGGGGCTTTGGCATCGGCAGCGGATTTTCTATGTACCGGGGTTTCTGTCCCGCAGCGTTTTCCGCGGCCGTTCCCGTCTTTTCCTCCGGGCCCGCGGGCTTTCCCGCCTTTGTCTCATCTGTCACAGTTCCGGATCCCTCCTCTGGCTCTTCCTCCCGCGCGTGTTTGTTCTTTTGTGCGGATACAGCCCCGGTCTCCTTCACGGCTGCTTCCGCCTCTGCCTTTACGTTGCCCACAGCCGCTTTTGCCTCTGTTCCAACCGTTTTCTCGCCGTCCACAGCCATCTCTGCCTCTGCCTCTGCGCCGCCCTCGGACGCTTCCGCCTCTGTGCCAGCCGTTTCCGTTCCGTCCACGGCCATCTCTGCCTCTGCCTCCGCGCCATCCACAGCCGCTTCCGCCTCCGCGCCTGCTGTTTCCGCATCGTCCACAGCCATCTCTGCCTCTGCTTCCACGCCGTCCACAGCCGCTTCCGCTTCCGTGCCAACCATTTCCTCGCCGTCCACAGCCATCTCTGTCTCTGCTTCCGCGCTGCCCTCGGACGCTTCCGCCTCCGCGCCCTCCGTCCGCTCCCGGAAGCAGTTCCTAAGCCCCACTCCCCCAAGCACTGTAAGGCCAATCAGCAGATACATGGCAGCGGGAATCTCTTCCGTCGTCACACCGCAATACTGTGCTGCAAGCGCCGCGCAGCAAAACAGCGTCCACGCGCCCATATTTTCCTTCTCCCGGCCGGGCCTGCAGCTGAAGACCCCAAGGCTCAGCAGGAAAAGCAGAAGGGATCCCCATACGAGGCCCGCGCCTTTTCCCGCCGCAAATGCCGCAGATCCAAATTCCCCCGGCCTGTACAGGTTCCACCAGGCGCCCAGCACCCTTCCGAAGCCCTTGCCGCTGATAAAAGCATCCGCCAGGATAGCGCCGAAAAAGCCCGCCAGCGTTCCCGCCGCACAAAATACGAGCCCTCCAACCCCCGGCCTTGCGGTTCCCCGCCGCCCTTTCATGGCCACCGCCGCCCCGGGGATCAGGAGAAGGAAACCGCTGATGTCCAGATATCCCGCCAGGCCCGCCCATAGCCCCGCAGCCAAAAACAGGGGAAAAGCCCCACGGCCTCCGGCACACGCGGCAAACAGGTCTATCCCGATGGCGATAATAAGAAGATACAGAGGCTCCGGAGACAAGGCCAGCGCACTCTCCACCACCGGCCCCATACAGGAAAAAAAGCACAGCAGCGCCAGCGCCGGAAATACCCCCGCCAGTTTCCGCACCGCAAGATACAATAAGAGCGCCGCCGCCAGCTGCAGGATCACCTGAAGCCAGATGCCGGCGATAAGCTTGTTCCCAAGAAACAGGAAAACATTGTGCAAAAGCTGTAAATAAAGCCAGACAGCGCCGTGGACCGGCACAGGGAGCGCCTGGCCTTCCGCCACCATCGCCGCCTGGTAATAAGCGCCGCCCTCCCCGGCTCCGGAAAGCCCCGCCATCCGCAGCATAAGCCCCGCCACCAGGAACGCCACTGCCAAAAGGGCCTCCAGAAAGGCCAGGCGGCTGCTATCGGAAGAGGGCAGGCTCCCCGCCGGGATCCGATGAAGAAGGAACGCACACCCTGCGGCCACTCCCGCCAGCGCCAGCGCTGCCGCCGCTCCCCCGGTGAACGGAATGCCAAAAGCCGCCGACATTTCACCGACCAGCCCCCACAGGGCCGCAAGTACAAAAAGCGTGTACACCGCCCACATTAAATTCCCGAACAGGTTTTTCTTCCAACTCATCTCCCGTTTTCCTTAAGCCCCGCCTTCATCATCCGCAGTCAGAACCGTTTCTATGTTGTATCTGGGCCTTCCCTTGACCTCCATATAGATCTTTCCGATATACTGCCCTACCAGCCCGATAGCCAGCAGCTGTACCCCTCCGAGGAACCAGATCGACAGGATCAGGGAAGTCCACCCCTGCACCACATGCCCGGTAAAATAGGAGATCAGCGCATACACGGCCGCCAGCACGGAGAACAGCACGATAAGCACCCCCATTCCCAGGATCAGGCTGATGGGCTTTACGCTGAAGGAGGAGATCCCGTTAAATGCCAGCGAAAGCATCTTCTTCAGGGGGTATTTTGACTCGCCTGCCACCCGCTCTTTCCGGTCATAATAGACAACGTCCGTCCGGTATCCGATGAGGGGCATCAGCCCCCTCAGGAACAGGTTCGTCTCCTTGTACTTGGAAAATTCTTCCACCGCCCGCCTGGACATCAGGCGGAAATCCGCGTGGTTGTAAACCGTCTTGACCCCCATAAGGCGCATCAGCTTATAAAAGGCCAAAGCCGTGGTACGCTTAAAAAAGGTATCCGTCTTCCGTTCCCTCCGGACGCCGTACACAATGTCGCAGCCGTCATGGAACTTGTCTATCATCTCTTCGATCACAGCCACATCGTCCTGCAGGTCGGCATCGATGGATATTGTCACATCGCTCATGTCCTTTGCCGTCAAAAGCCCCGCCGTCAGCGCGAACTGATGCCCTACGTTTCCCGCCAGCTTCACGCCGCAGACCTGACGGGGAAAGGCCCGATGCTCTTCCTCGATCAGCTCCCAGGTACGGTCCTTGCTGCCGTCGTTGACAAAGAGGATAAAACTGTCCTCCGCAATCTTCTGTTTGCAAATCAGATCCTTCAGTACCCCTCTCAGCGCCTGGGAGGCTGTCTTAAGGACCTCCTCCTCATTATAACAGGGCACCACGATCGCAAGCTTGTCCATACTCTTTTCCTTTCGCGTCTCAGGATATGCCGCCTCCGGGCATATCGCCCACGGCTGCACAGGTCTTTCCCGCTACTCGTCCCAGTTGTGGTACACGGCCTGGACATCGTCGTCCTCTTCCAGCATATCCAGGATTCTCTGCAGATTCTTCACCGCGGTCTCATCCGTAAGCTCCACATAATTCTGGGGGATCATGGTCACCTCCGCGCTGAGCATGGGGATCCCCCCGTCCTCCAGAGCCTTTCGCACCTGCTCGAAGCTGTCGGGATCGGTCAGCACCTCAAAGCTGTCTTCCTCCTCGCTGAAATCCTCGGCCCCGGCGTCCAGCGCCATCATCATCAGGTCGTCGGCTTCCAGACCGCACTCCTCCCTGTCGATGATGATCTGGCCCTTTTTGTCAAACATAAAGGACACGCAGCCGGGAGTTCCCACATTTCCCTGGCCCTTTGTAAAAGCGCTGCGCACGTTTGCGGCGGTGCGGTTCTTGTTGTCCGTCAGCGCGTCCACGATGATGGCGATGCCGTTGGGGCCGTATCCCTCGTAGGTCACATATTCATAATTCACATTTCCCACATCTCCGGCCGCCTTCTTGATACCGCGCTCAATGGTATCGTTAGGCATGTTGTTTGCCTTCGCCTTGGCGATGACCGTAGCCAGCTTGAAATTGTTGTTGGGGTCCGGGCCGCCCTCCTTTACCGCCACGGCGATCTCACGGCCGATAATGGTAAAGATCTTTCCCTTCGCCGCGTCGTTCTTCTCCTTTTTATGCTTAATGTTCGCAAATTTAGAATGTCCTGACATGTCATTCCCTCCCTGTTTCCTTTTGTCTTTTTTCCGACGGCATCCATCATATCATTTTTTGCCGGTTTCATCAAGTGCGGATTCTTCCGGGCTTTCCGCCGCCCCGCCCTCTCCGGGCTCCTCCGGAAGCTTCGTCACCAGCACTCTCTGGATCATCTTGTTTTCTACCGAAAGGATCTTGAAATTATAACCGCCGTAATCCACGTCAAACTTCTCGTCCGGCTCCGGGATCCTGTCCAGCCTCGAGATCAAAAAGCCGTTCAGCGTGTCGCATTCCTCGCCGGCAAAGGAAATGCCGAGATGTTCCTCCAGTTCCTCCAGCCGGGTCATGCCCTCGGCCACATACGAGTCCTCACCCTTCTCCTCGATAAAAGGCTCGTCGTCCTCGTCATACTCATCCAGGATATTCCCCACGATCTCCTCCAGGATGTCCTCCATGGCGACCAGGCCGTCCGTCTGGCCGTACTCGTCCACCACCACTACCATCTGCAGCTTTTCCGCCTGCATTTCCCGAAACAGCTCGTCGATGTTCTTGGTTCGCGGGACAAAGCTCGCCTCCCGCAGCAGGCCCTCCAGATCCTTCAGGGGGCAGTCCAGCTTTCCGGCATCCCCCGAAAAGCGCATGGCGTCCTTCAGATGCAGGATGCCGATGATATGGTCCAGATTCTCCTCGTAAACCGGATAACGGCTGTTTGTGCCCTCCAGCATGAACGCCAGCGCCTGCCGCAGCGTCTCGCTGCCGTCGATAGCCACGATACTGTTTCTGTGGGTCATGATATCCTGGGCTTCCTTATCGCCGAACTCAAAGATATTGGAGATCATCTCCGCCTCGCTGGCCTGGATCACACCCTGCTCATGGCCCTCGTTTATCATGCTGATGATCTCTTCCTCCGTCACATCCCCTGTCCCGTCGCTGTCCTTAACGCCGAACAGCCTCAGAATCCCGCTGGAAGTCGCGGAGGCAAGCGCCGTGAAAGGATACAGTATCTTCATCACCAGGGACACAGGCGTCACGCAGGCATACGCCCACCGCTCCGGTACCCTTCCGGCTATTTTCCTGGGAAGCAGCACCCCCAGCGTCAGCGTTATGTACAGCAGCAGGACCGTTGCAAGGACCGCCGCCGTCACCACCGCCGCCCCCGGGGGGAACCAGGCCAGCTTCAGCTGTCCGCGGGCAAGGGAGTCCAGCCCCCGTGACACGGAGCGGAGCAGGATGCCAAGATGCACCGCGCCGATGGTCACATTCACCAGCGTAGTCACCAGCTGGCTGGTATTCCCAAACCCCGCGGGATTGCCCAGCATCTTCAAAAGCCTCAGGGATTTCTTATCCCCGTCCTCCTCCGCCCTCCGCTGGATCTCCTTCTCGTTCAGCGCCTCAAGCGCCGCCCCAAACCCATAAAAAAACATGTCGATCAAAAGCAGTACCACAAAAAAGAATATACTGGCAGTAGGCCCACCGTCATCCATATGAAAAAAGATTCCTCCAAAGTCGTTTTTGTCCCGTTTTCTTCCAGGACATTATTCAATATACCATCTCGTGATATTTTCGTCAAGGCTCCCATTCTTATGTATCAAGCTCCAGACTGATCATCAGCGCCCTGTCCACCTTCCGCATGATCTCCCCGTCCAGATGACACACTTTATCCTTCAGCCGTTTCTTGTCTATGGTCCTGAGCTGCTCCAGCAGCACCACCGAATCCTTATCCATGTCATAAAGCGCAGAATTCAGCTCGATGTGGGTCGGCAGCTTTGCCTTGTTCATTTTGGAAGTGATGGCCGCGCAGATCACGGTAGGGCTGTGCTTGTTCCCCACATCGTTCTGAACGATCAGCACCGGCCTGATCCCTCCCTGTTCCGAGCCGACGACCGGCCTCAGGTCCGCATAATATACATCTCCTCGTCTCATATTGCCTCTTTTCCGCTGTCATAGCCAGCCTCTGATTTTCCGCGAGGGCCGGGATACCGATGCGCCCGAAAGCCACATTGTCCAAGGCGCATTCCGCTGTGCCGGGCCGCGGGGCCGCCGCCCGCCATCCTGCCGCAGGGTATCCGGCTCGTCTTTGTCTGAGGAACAGTATTGCCGGTTATCGGATCGTTAAACAGTTTTTTTCAACTTACAGGCCCAAAGCTTCCGCCAGATCCCCCGCCATGCAGGCATGGGGGCCCAGCCGTCCGCTGACTTTATCCCCGGCCAGCGCGTGGAGCCTGACTCCGGCCACGGCCGCGTGGAAGGATTCCATCCCCTGGGCAAGGAGCCCCGCCACCACGCCAGCCAGCACATCGCCGCTGCCCGCCGTGGCCATCCCGCTGTTGCCTCCCGCGCACACACATACCGGCCGGCCCTCACCGCACACAAACGTCCTGGCATCCTTCGCCGCCACCACCGCATGCAGCTGCTCCGCCAGCGCCTTTCCGAATCCCGCGGGATCCTCCTTTAAGTCTTCCACGGAAGCCCCTGTCAGCCTGGCAAGCTCTCCCATATGGGGAGTCAGCACCACAGGCCGCCCCCCGGCGCCCTGGCAGGCCAGTTCCTCCCTCAGCGCACCGCTTTCCGCCAGCAGGTTCAGGCCGTCCGCGTCCAAAAGCAGGGGGATGCCGCTTTTCCTCACCGCCGTTTCCAGGCACTTCCGCGCCGCCTCCCCCTTTCCAAGGCCGGGCCCCAGCGCGGCCACATCCGCCCAGGCAAGGCTCTCTTCCAGTTCCTCCGGGGTTCCAAGCAGCGCCTCCGGCACCGCCGTCTGCAGGATCAGCCTGTTTTCCGGCGGAGTTATCACCTTCACCATGCCTGCGCCCGCCCGATAAGCCGCCCTCGCCGCCAGGACCGCGGCCCCGGCCATATTCAGGCTTCCCGCCGCCAGAAGGACTTTCCCAAAGGTTCCCTTGTTCCCGTCCGGCCTTCTGGGAGGGAGCAGCTCCGAAGCGGCCTCGTCACAGAGCACCATGCCCGGGCTTTCCCCGTAAAAGCTCGCCTCGGATATGCCAGCCCGGGCAACCGTGACTTTTCCCGCGTATCCGCATCCGGGATAGAGCACGAGCCCCCGTTTCCGAAAGCCGAAGGTCACTGTCTCATCCGCCCGGACGGCGCAGCCAAGCACTTTCCCCGTGTCGGGGTCGATGCCGCTGGGAAGGTCCAACGCGATCTTATAGCCGGCGAGCCCGTTGAATCGTTCCAGCGCCTCCCGGAAAGGGCCGGCGACCTCCCGGGAGGACCCGATCCCAAGGAGAGCGTCTATCATAACAGTATATTCCCCAGAGCCCGGCCCAGTGACAAAATCCACCGGGCAGCCCTCCAGGATCCGCCTCTGCAGGAGCCACTGTTCGGAAGCCTTCTCTTCCTTTCCCACACACCATACCTGCACCTTATGGCCGTTTTCCCCGAGCAGCCTGGCCAGCGCCAGCCCGTCTCCGCCGTTGTTCCCCATTCCGGCCAGGATCAGGATCCTGCCCGGCTTCCCGCCGCAGGCCCGCTCCGCCGCCTCCAGCGCTGCCAGGGCCGCCCGCTCCATCAGGGCCATGGCCGGGATCCCCCTCCGCCGGACGGTGTTTTCGTCCAGCCTCCGCATCTCTTTCGCTGTCACCAGGTATTCCATCTTTTACCTCATTTCCGCGCTGCTCTTTGCGCATAACAAGTTTGTGTCAAGCAGCGCACGGACACAAATCTCGCGATTGAAAATTTTACCGCCGCCTCACAGAAAGGACTGCCCACAGTCTCCCGGGGCAGTCCCTGCGCGTCTATATTCCACTCCCGAAATCGGCCTCTCCGCCGTCCTCCGGTTTTTGTACATTCCTTTTTTTCCTCGGCATGACCGGCCGCTTTTTCTCGGGGCTGTACTTTACGTCAAACACATCCACCACCTCTGCCCCAAAGACATCGTGCATGTAAGCGTAGATCTCATGGTTCTGCTGCTCCATCTCCTGTTTCCGGACCAGGCGCTTTTTCAGTTCTACGCGGATCTCCTTGACCCATTCCTCGATTTTCTGGATCTCCTCCGTGTTCTCCTGCATGGTGTCGTAACAGCAGTCCATCGTCATGAGCATCAGCTGGAGGTTCAGCTTCTCGATCTGGCGCGGCAGCTCCTTCAGCTCTTCCCGGTAGCTATCCATCTTCTGATTGCATTCTTCCACCAGCCTCGTGTTCTGGTCGATCTTTTTGTCAAGCTCCCTGCTTCCCCCGACCTGGTCCGCCTCATCGACCAGCGGCACGATCTCGCTCATCAGCTTCTTTTTCAGCTTCCTGATATCCTTCAGTTCCGTGTTCAGCTTCCCCTGCCGCTTTAACAGGTTATTCAGCTGATTTTCCAGGCCCTTCACAGAAGCCCTGGTCCTCCCGTCCAGAAGACGGTACCACTTGTTATCCAGTGTGAGAATAGGGACATTTTTCCCCTGAAGCGCCTGGTTGAACGCTTCCTGTCTGAGCTTTCCCGACTTATATCTCATAGACACCTCCCGTCAGGTTTCCTCCTGCTCTTTCATATAACGTCTGATATTATAAGACAGCTTCATAAGGCTGTCAGACAGATGTACATTTTCTACCTGCACCCCCTCGGGCACATTCAGGTCCACATGGGCGAAATTCCAGATGGCCCGGATCTGGGTCTTTACCAGGCGCTCCGCCACGCTTACCGCTCCCGCTTTCGGAATGGTGAGCACCGCGATGTCGATATCGTTCTCCCGGATAAAATCTTCCAGCTCCTCCATGGGCCGCACCCTGACCTCCCTGACCTCCCTGCCGATAAGGCCAGGATCCTGGTCGAACATCCCCCTCAAAATAAAGCCGCGCCGTTCAAAGTTCATATAATTCCCCAGGGCCCGTCCCAGATTCCCCGCCCCGATGATAATAAAATTATGCTTTCGATCCAGCCCCAGGATCTTTCCGATCTCATCGTACAGGTATTCCACATTATAACCGTAGCCCTGCTGGCCAAAGCCGCCGAAGCAGTTGATGTCCTGCCGGATCTGCGAGGCGGTGAGGTTCAGCCGCTCGCCCAGCTCCTGCGAGGATATCCTCTCCACGCCCTCGTCCTTCAGCTCTCCCAGATACCGGAAATACCTGGGCAGGCGACTGACGACAGCCTGCGAAATTTCTTTTTCCTCCAAGGCGTTACCTCCAAACCCCGGCGGCCGTCCATCCGCTCACCGCCTTCACACCCGCTTATGGCGGCTGTGCTCAACTTAAGTTTACCAAACTGTTAAAAATATGTCAATGCCTTCCCCTACGGTGAGAAGCGTGAAAAAGGTGAAAGGTAGGTGAAAAAGGTAACAGGTAGTGACAGTTCAGCCCGCGCCGTTCGCAAAGCCGCGCTTACGCGCTTTTCGGCGCTCCGCGACTTCCTTTGCTCATGAAATCGGCGCTCCCTCAGCCGCCAGACATGACGGAAAATTCGTGCGAGCACGATTTTCCGTCAAATCAGGCGGCTGGCAGAACTGTTACAACAGTTCTGCCGCCTGAAAAAGCCGGGGAGCTTGACACCCCCGGGAAATCACAGTAAAATGATAGCTGCCCGGACTTCCGGGACGATCAGCGAAAGGCGGACAAATCCATGATACTTTCCTGCCAGGGCATCTCAAAGGCTTTCCAGGAAAACAAAGTGCTGGAAAACATCAGCTTTCATATAGAGGACTACGAAAAGGCCGCTATTGTCGGCATCAACGGGGCAGGCAAGACTACCCTTCTGCGGATCATCGTGGGAGAAATGCAGCCGGATGAGGGCTCCGTGACGCTTTCCCATGGCAGGTCCCTGGGCTACCTGGCCCAGGACGGGGCCGTGGACACCTCAAATACCATTTACCAGGAACTGCTGTCCGTCAAGCGGGAACTTGTGGACCTGGAACGGCGTATGCGGGAATGCGAACTGGCCATGCAGCACCGGGAGGGCAGTGCGCTGGAAGAGCTGATGCAGCAATACTCCGCCCTGACCCACGCCTTTGAGACCGGAGGGGGATACGCTTACCGCAGCGAACTCACAGGCGTCCTGAAGGGCCTTGGGTTTTCCGAGGAGGACTTTGGGCGGTCCGTGTCCACTCTTTCCGGCGGCCAAAAAACCCGGGTGGCCCTTGGCAAGCTGCTCCTCCAGAAGCCGGACCTGATCATCCTGGACGAGCCCACCAACCACCTGGACATGAATTCCATCGCCTGGCTGGAAACATATCTGCTGAACTATAAAGGCGCCGTGCTCATCGTCTCCCATGACCGGTATTTTCTCGACCGGATCGCTTCCAAGGTGATCGAGATCGACCAGGCAAAGGCAGTGACCTTCCAGGGCAACTACTCCGCCTACGCTGTGAAAAAAGAACAGCTGCGCGCCGCCGCCATGAATGCGTACCTGAACCGGCAGAGGGAGATCCGGCACCAGGAGGCCGTCATTGAAAAGCTGCGCTCCTTCAACCGGGAAAAGTCGATCAAGCGGGCGGAAAGCCGGGAAAAAATGCTGAACAAGCTGGATGTGCCGGAAAAACCTGTGGAAACCAGGGCCGACATGCGGCTGACCCTGACCCCCAGACGCCAGAGCGGAAACGACGTGCTGATCGTAGAGGGGCTGCGGAAAAGCTTTGACGGAGAGGTCTTGTTTGAAAATGTGAGCTTTGAGCTCAGACGGGGCGAACATGTGGCCATCATCGGAGACAACGGCACAGGCAAGACCACTCTCCTGAAAATACTGAACCGGCTGCTCCCCCCGGACGCCGGCCGGTTCCGACTGGGCGCCAACGTGGAAATCGGCTATTACGACCAGGAGCATCACGTCCTCCACGGGGAAAAGACCTTGTTTGAGGAACTCTCCGATGACTATCCCACCCTGACCAACACCGAGATCCGAAATGTGCTCGCGGCTTTCCTTTTCACCGGGGAAGAGGTATTTAAGCGCATCGACGAACTTAGCGGCGGGGAGCGGGGCCGGGTATCTCTGGCAAAGCTCATGCTGGGGAACGCCAACTTCCTGATCCTGGACGAGCCCACCAACCACCTGGATATCCTGTCCAAGGAGATCCTGGAGGATGCCCTGAACAGCTACCAGGGCACGGTGCTCTATGTGTCCCATGACAGGTATTTTATCAACCGCACCGCCGGCAGGATCCTGGACCTTTCCGGCCACAGGCTGGTGAACTATATCGGCAATTACGATTATTACCTGGAAAAGCGGGAGACGCAGACGGCCCCGCCCTCCCCCGCGGACCAGCCCAAAAGCGCCGCCCCTTCGGCCTCCGACGGCCGCCTGGACTGGAAGGCCCAGAAAGAAGAACAGGCCCGGATCCGCAAAAAGGAAAATGACCTGAAAAAATGCGAGGAACAGATCGCCGCCCTGGAAGCCAGGCTCAAGGCGCTGGACGAGGAAATGTCAGACCCTTCCATCGGCACCCAGGCGGCACAGCTCCAGGCGCTGGCAGAGGAACAGGCCGCCGCGTCAGCCGAGCTGGAAGTTTTATATGAAAAATGGGAAGCCATGGCAGGAGAATAACTCCGGCCATGGCTTTTTTTACGTCAACAGGAAAGATTTCAGCAGGAAAGCAACCCGTCCAGCGTCACCCGGATCGCCTTGATGAAATCCAGGCTGTTCAGGATCACAGGATGCTGGCAGGTAGAGATCAGGGAAAGGCTCTTTGTCATCTTGCCGTCCTCCACCGTCTTGACGCAGGCCCTCTCCAGCTTCTCCGCAAAGGCGGAAAGCTCCGGGATCCCGTCCAGCTCGCCGCGCTTTTTCAGCGCCCCCGTCCATGCAAAGATCGTCGCGATGGAGTTGGTGGAAGTCTCCTCCCCCTTTAAGTGCTTGTAATAATGGCGCTGCACCGTACCGTGAGCCGCCTCGTACTCATAGACGCCGTTTGGAGACACCAGCACGGAAGTCATCATGGATAAATCCCCGTAAGCGGTCGCCACCATATCGCTCATGACATCACCGTCATAATTCTTGCAGGCCCAGATAAAACCTCCCTCGGAGCGGATCACCCTGGCCACCGCATCGTCGATCAGCGTATAAAAATATTCGATGCCCAGGGCTTCAAACTTCTCCCTGTACTCCTCATCATAGATCTCCTGGAAAATATCCTTGAAGGTATGGTCATACTTCTTGGAGATCGTGTCCTTTGTGGAAAACCAAAGATCCTGCTTTGTGTCCACCGCATAGGCAAAACAGGCCCGGGCAAAACTACGGATGGACTTCTCCGTATTGTGGATGCCCTGTATTATCCCGGCTCCGTCAAAGCTGTGGATCAGCTCCCTCACCTCCGTTCCGTCCTCGGCGGTATACACCAGCTCCGCCTTTCCGGGCCCCGGGACCTTGATCTCGGTATTCTTATAGACATCGCCGTAGGCATGGCGGGCAATCGTGATCGGCTTGGTCCAGTTCTTTACATAGGGAACGATGCCTTTCACCAAAATAGGCGCCCGGAATACCGTGCCGTCCAAAATGGCGCGGATCGTACCGTTAGGGCTCTTCCACATCTCTTTCAGGTCGTATTCCTTCATCCTGGCGCCGTTCGGCGTGATGGTGGCGCACTTGACGGCGACGCCGTATCGCAGCGTGGCGTTGGCGGAATCCACCGTCACCTGGTCGTCGGTAGCGTTCCGGTTCTCCAGCCCCAGGTCATAATATTCTGTCTTCAGGTCTATGTACGGAAGCAGCAGTTCATCCTTGATCATCTGCCAGAGGATCCTGGTCATCTCGTCTCCGTCCATCTCCACCAGGGGGGTGGTCATTTTGATTTTTTCCATTCTTCTCCTCTCTTTCTGCCGTCTGTGCGGCTATGCCGGAACCGGCCCTGTATCCCGCACCCGTTCCTGTCTCCTAAAAAATCCCCTTCTCTCTTCAAACTCCGGCCTCGTCCCGGCTGTATGCCTCGTGCAGCCCGTTCTTCACCATGTTTTCGTATGCGTTGATCATGTGCCGGTTGGCCAGCTGCTCCGCCAGTTCCCCATTCCCGCAGCGGATCGCCTCCATGATCCCCCGGTGCTCCTCGTTGGACTTTGGCCCCCGGCTGGCGCTGGCCAGCGTCTTTTTCCTCACCCGCAGCACATACTGGTGGAAATCCTTGAGCTGATGTTCCAGGATCTTGCTGTCACACGCCTCATAAAGGATATCGTGAAAGCGGTTGTCCAGCTCCGCCAGCTGCTCCAGATGGCCCTTTTTCGCGTGAAATTCCGCCAGATACACATTTTCCTCCATCTCTTCCATCTGTTCTTTCGTGATGTGCTCCGTGGCCCACCGTGCGCACAGCCCTTCCAGCAGGGAACGGATCATATAAATATCCTTTACATCCTTCTCTGTGATGCCGGTGACATAAGCCCCTTTGTTGGGTATGATCTGGATCAGCCCTTCCAATTCCAGCTGCCGGAATGCCTCCCGGACGGGGGTACGGCTGACGCCCATCTCCTCTCCGATGGCCACCTCCTTGAGTTCCTCATGCTCCGCGTATTTTCCGCTCAGGATGTCATCCCGCAGCCGGTGGAACACCCGGCCCCGCAGGGAATACTTGTCCGTGACCTCCTGTCTGACATCGTAACTGCTCATGTGGTCTCCATTTCTTTATCGCGCTGCCGCCCTATGTATAGCCCAGCGCATTCCTTACCCGATCGTGATATTCTTTTCCAGGCATACCTTATTGACACGGTCCACGATCTCCTCGTCCGTCAGCACCGTCACGCGGCCCCCGGCGTATTCCTCGTCCACCCATTCCTTGACGGCTTTCACCAGCTCGGAATTTTTGCTCACCTGCGCTTCCCCTTTCAGATGGTAATAGGTATTCAGCCAGTGGGCGATGCCGGCAAGGCCGGAGGTATTGGACACCGCGCAGAGGACCGGGCGGTTTAAAAACTTCTCCGTGTCAAAGATATTGTAGATCTCCTCGTTTTTCAGCAGGCCGTCCGCATGGATGCCCGCCCTGGTCACATTGAAATTCTTCCCCACAAAAGGCGTCCTGGGCGGGATCTGATAGCCGATCTCCTTCTCATAATACTCCGCCAGCTCCGTGATCACCGTGGTATCCATGCCATCCAGGCCGCCCTTGAGCTGGGCGTATTCAAATACCATGGCTTCCAGCGGCGTGTTGCCGGTCCGCTCGCCGATGCCGAACAGCGACGTATTGACGCCGGAACAGCCATAGAGCCAGGCGGTGGTGGAATTGCTCACCGCCTTGTAGAAGTCATTGTGGCCGTGCCATTCGATCAGCTCGTGAGGTACGCCGGCATGGGTGTGGATGGCATAAATGATCCCCTGTACGCTCCTTGGGATCACCGCGCCGGGGAAATTGACGCCGTACCCCATGGTATCGCAGGCCCTGACCTTGATAGGGATCTTATATTCTTCCATCAACTTCATCAGTTCCAGGCAGAAAGGAACCACGTAGCCATATATATCCGCCCTGGTGATGTCCTCCAGGTGACAGCGGGGGCTGATCCCCTCCTCCAGGCAGTCCCGTATCACGCTGAGATAATGATCCATGGCCTGCCGCCTGGTCATTTTCAGCTTCAGGAAAATATGATAATCCGAACAGCTGACCAGGATGCCGGTCTCCTTCATGCCGATCTCCTTCACCAGCTTAAAGTCCTCCTTGCTGGCCCTTATCCAGCTGGTGACCTCGGGGAAATCATATCCCCGCTCCATGCACTTGTACACCGCATCCCTGTCCTTCTTGCTGTACAGGAAAAATTCGCTGGCCCGGATCATCCCTTTAGGGCCTCCCAGCCTGTGCAGATAGTCATAAATGGTCACGATCTGTTCCGTGGTGTAGGGCGCCCTGGACTGCTGGCCGTCCCGGAATGTGGTATCGGTGATCCAGATCTCCCCGGGCATGTTATGAGGAACGATCCTGTCGTTAAACGGGATCTTCGGTATCTCTGAATAAGGGAACATATTCCGGAAGACATTTGGCTTTTCCACGTCATCCAATATGTACATATGCTCTTCGATCTGGAGCAAATTATTGTTGGGGTTCATAGTGACAGGACGATTTTGAAAGGTGTCGTTCTCTATCATGGGATTCTGCCTCCTTATCCTCAATAATTGTTCGGCTCGTATCATTGTATACAATCATACGAGCCGTGTCAAGACCTTTTTTCCAAGAACTAAAGCTCAATGGGCGTCAGCTCTATAGGCCCGGCCCACGCCCGGCATCCGCTTTGTCTGCGCCGCTTCAGGATCCGGCCCGCCACGCTTCCCACCCGGCGCGGCCTACTCCAGCATCCTCTTTACGTTTACCATCCCCCAGCCCTGCTGATTCCAGGGTTCTCCCAGGTCCGTGGCCGTGTAGAGCAGCTTCTGCTTACACTCCTCATTTGTCATAAAGGGGTATTTCTGAAAGGCAAGGGCCGCCGTGCCGGAGACTATGGGCGTAGCCATGGAGGTCCCGCTTTTCGCCACATAGGCGTTGACCCAGCGGCCCCGGTACCGGCAGCAGCTCCCGCAGCAGGACACGATCTCCGTCCCCGGCGCCACAAGATCCGGTTTCCTCACGGCCGCCCCCGGGATCCCCCGGCCGGAATAATTGGCGCAGCGCCAGAAAGCCCCCGCCCGGAAGCTGCCGTCATGGCATCCCACCGTCACCACCTTGGAGTTTCCGCCCACGGAGGACACAGTGCCGTCTCCCGGGCCCTTGTTTCCGGCGGCGCACACCACCAGCACCCCCAGCTCCCATAGCTGCTCCAGCTTTCTCTCAAGGGCCCTCTCTTTCTGTTTGTCCTCCAGATCCCCGATCCCCACCGATATATTTAAAATGCGGATGCCATACCGCTCCCGCAGGTCCCTGACCCAGTCCAGCCCCTGAAGCATGATCTCCGTGGAACCGTCTCCCCTTTCATCCAGCACCTTCCCCACCACCAGCCCGGCCTCCGGCGCAAGGCCCCGGTATTTCCCTTTGGAAAGCAGTCCGCTGCCACAGAGGATCCCGGCCACATGGGTACCGTGCCCGTTGTCATCATAATACATCCCGCCGTCCGGGCTGTCCTGCCGCACAAAATCCCGAAAACACAGGATCCTTCCGTCAAGATCGGGATGCATGGCGACGCCGGTATCAAGCATCGCTATGGCGACTCCGGCTCCGCCGATCCCGTGTCTCCCGGAAAAGTCCTCCACCTGCTCCCGCACTCTCTGCATAACCAAAAACGCCCCGGCATATACTATATTTTACCTATATAGTATGCCGAGACGTTTTTTTCGTTCTCACGGCGGCGAAACCGCCCTCTCTTTTTTGTCAAGATGATCCCACGGTCACTTCCCCGCCCTTCCCGCGGACAGGCCCTGCAGGAACAAAACCACACCGGTGAGCAGGACGGCGCCGCCTACAAGGGCTTTTACCCACACAACCCCGATCCCTGCCGCTGCCTCAGGCGGTGCGCTGAGGCTCGTCCCCATATCCACGCTGGCCTCCACGGGCTCCCCCGCCAGGTTCCCGGTAGGGCAGAACGCTATCTGAGACAGGGTGTTCGTGCTGAAACGCAGGGCGGTCTCCCCATCCGAGCGGATGATCTCCACCGCCATCTCTTCCAGCTGCCCGTTCCGGTCCAGCCCGAAGAGCCGCACTTCCTGCCCGGCCAGGGCCGGAGGCACGGGTAGCGCCACCGTAAGCAGCTGCCTGCCCAGCTTGCTCAGCGGGATCCCGCTGTTATCCGTAAGCAGCATATCGCAGACATAGGACCCGTCCGGCAGCTGCCTGCCGAAAACGCGCTGGAAAGCCTTCTGCATGGGCTTTTCTTCCTGGCTTTCCCCGATCCGCAGCACGTAAGTGCGCTGAGCCCCCTCCAGGACGGCGGAAGCCCCGTCGGGCTCCTCCACCACCACGCCGTCAGCCACCGCGTCCGCATCTTCCTGCGGCGCACGGTATGCTTCATTGGAAAGCCTTGTAGCGGAAACCTCATAAGTGCTGTCCGGCTCCCCCATCCCGTAATCCGCGTCCATGCCTTCAAAAGCCCGCAGGCCCACGGACTGCACCGTAGAGGGCACCCGCACCAGATCCGCCCCACAGTTTAAAAACGCCCTGTCCTTCACCTGCTCCAGTCCCACGTTCAGGGAGATCTCCGCAAGCCCGGTACAGTCCTCGAAAGCGCCCTCGCCGATCACCCGGAGGCTCTTTGGCATCGTCACGGAAGCGATCTCCTCATGCCCCTGGAAGACCTCCGCCGCGATCACCCGAACTCCCTCCGGTATGGACACATCCGCCGCTTCTCCCCGGTATGCCGCCAGTACGCCGCCGCTGATCAGGAAATCCCCCTGACCCGCCGACCCGCTCAAAAAGCGGTCTTTCCAAGCCGTATGGTCAAAAGCTTTCGGCTCCACCAGCATCACCGTGTCCGGCAGCTCAATATCCTCCAGGCTGTCACAGTGGTAAAAAGCGCCATAGGAGACAGTCTCCACCCCCTGCGGCAGCACCGCTTCCCTCAGCGAGCTTCTGGCATAGGCAAACTGCCCGATCTCGCGGATCCCGTCCGGAAGCGTCACCGTCTCCAGATCCTGGCTTCTGTAATATGCCTGGTCCGCCACCACGCTACCATCCACAATGGTAAACTTGGGAATGCCGGATCCCTGGGCCCCGCCGGAAAAATCCGCCGCAGGCGGCTGGGAAACTGCCGGCTTTTCCGCGTCATACACATTTGCCCTTGCCCTGTCGAGGAACACCACCGCGCGGTTGCCTACGATCCTGGAAGTTCCCAGCTCCTGTCCTTCTGCGGGGGCAGATGTGCCCTCCGGCGCGGCCGTAGGTACAGCTGTGGCCTCCGGCTCCCCGGTCTGCGCGGGGGCGGCTGTCTGCCACGGCTCGGCTGTACCCTCGGGCACGGCCGACGCGCCCGGAGCGTCTTCTGTATCCCCGGAGGGATCATAGCCGGGCACATCCTGATACTCCGGCATTTCTTTCTGCTTCTCATAGAAGGACTTGGCAAAGACATCCGCCGCGCTTCCCTCTTCGCAGTGGATCGTCAGCTGATAACAGCCGTCAAAAGCCGACTCATGGATCGAGACGGTCTCCGGCGGGATAGAGATATCCTTCAGGTTGACACAGTCGCCGAAAGCCTGAACTCCCACCGATGTCACATTGGACGGCAGCGACATCTGAGTCAGCCCCTTGCACCCGGCGAAGGCGTAATCCCCCACCTCCGAGAGCCCTTTCCCCAGCACCACCGTATCCAGCTTCCCGCATCCCCAGAAAGCATATTCCTCGATACGCTTTACAGAGTTTGGCAGCACCACCAGCTCGATGTTGGCATTGTCCTCAAAAGCCCCTTTTCCCACAACTTCAACCGTATCGGGAACAGACACGTTTTTCTCCGTGCCCCGGTATTTCACTAATGTGCTTCCCTCCATTTTAAAATCGGAAGCAGATGACGTTGCCGCATCTGCCTCCGATACAGGAAGCTGCATGATGATCAGCGCTGCGATAATGAGCAGTACGCCAGACAGCCGTTTCCTTTTCTTCATATCCTGTTCCTTTTTTGTCCGCTCTTACGCCCTGACCTTCACTTTCTTTTTGCGATCGTCCTTCTGCATGAAGAGCACGAAGGATATGCAGGCCAGCCCAAGAGACAGAAACCATTTGGGATGAATGAAATCTCCGGTCTTGGGGGTCTCGTCAGACACAAAACCTTCTGACAGATCTCCTGTGTTCACATAGATCATGTATGGCGAAAAATGTTCCGCCGTAAAGGTGATGCAGGAAACTCCCTGGATCGTGGAGAACCTGGCGGTAAGCCTCTCCAGCTTGCCTCCCGTTGTGCTCGCCACCCTGTTGTTGCCCGCATAGGTGATCATGGAATCCGGGAGCGGCAGCGTAATGCTTACCGAAAGCCCTGTGGTATCCGTGATCTTATTGGTCCCCGTGGAATCATACAGCGAGATATCCATAGGGAAATACTTGATATTGTCAAGATTATCCCCATATTCCGCCATCAGTGCCCTCAATGCGGCCTCCGTGGCCTCGGAAGTCTCCGAGATCTTGACGGTAAAATTATCGGAAGAGCCATGCACCGTAGCAGATACCACGCCTGTGTTGGAAAGCCCATTTTTCTCGATCACCACGGTGGTCCCGCTGCCGGTACCGGTGCCTGTAACGACGGAATTACCGTTGGGCCTCTGGGTACTGTTGCTGCTTCCCGTAGTGCCGCTTCCGCTGCCTGTGGAAGACTTTGCCTTGTAATGGGCCGTCACGGTCACATCCTTAGCCGGCATGGTGATCACCGACGCGGTGAGTACCGTACTCGCGATCTTTACATCTTCCGGGCTGACGGACCAGTAATCAAACTCCTGTCCGCTGGCCGGATCGTTTGCGATGATAATAGGCTGCGCACCCTCTATATAGCTTCCGGAACCGCTGCCGTTCTGCACCGTCAGGACATATAGCTTACTCGGCGTAGGCGTTCCGGATGCGCCGGGGCTTGCCGAAGGGCTTGCCGAGGGGCTCGCCGAGGGGCTCGCCGAAGGACTTCCCGAAGGGCTTGCGGAGGGGCTTGCCGAAGGACTCGCCGAGGGGCTCGCCGAAGGACTTCCTGAAGCGCCGGGATCCGGGCTGCCCGATGTGCCGGGATCCGGGCTGTCTGAGCTTCCAGGCGACCCGCTTCCGCTGGGATCGTCACCCTCTCCCTCCTGCGCCGGCCGGAAGGAAGCTATCACTGTCATATCGGCCTGGACATTGGTCCACTCCGGAGCCCCGCCGGAATTTTCACCGCCAAACAGCACCCATCCCTGGAAGACATAACCCTGCTTGACAGGATTCTGAGGGATGACCACATCTCCCCCCATGCTTACCTGCTGGGTCTGGTATACTGTAAAGTCATCGTTGTAGAACGTAATGGTAAACTTCGTCTCATCCGCCTTTTCATACTGGGCCACGATATCCAGGTCTTTGTACACCGCCTGATAATCCAGAGGCAGCCATCCCGTAAAGAGATATCCCTCTTTCTCCGGAGGTTCGGGCGGTGTGGCGGCTTCCCCTTCCAGCACCTCCTGCACGTCTCCGAGCTGCTGGTACATATTGTCCGCATCATAATAGCCAAAGCGGACCGTATGATAGATCTCCGGTTTCGTAATATCCCAATGAATGCCATAGTTATCCGCATATACGGACGCGTCGCTGCCCTCCTCGCAGTAAAACCACAGATTGCTCTTTTCCACATCAGTGAATGCGTCAGGATGGATCGAGGCCCGGGTACCGGGGATGGTCAACTGGATAATTGAGCTGCCTGAAAAAGCATCTTTTTCAATCGTCTTCGGCTCGTACCTGGGCAGCACGACTTCCACAAGCCGCTCTGTTTCCTTAAAAGCGCGTTCCGGGATCTTTACGATCCTCGACTGGCTGAGATCCACTTTTGTCATACCAGTTCCCATGAATGCCTCCGGGTAAAGCTCCGTCACCCCGGCTGTCTCCGCCGCGCTGACAAGGGGATTGCTCCTTCCCTCCAGGCATTCCACGATCTTATCCTTTTCTCCTGTATCCCCCAGCTCATAGATAATGGAATTATCGCAGACAAAGTAGGGGCCTCCTCCGAAGCTTACCTCGCTTAACTTGGGGCATTCCGCAAAGGGCCGCATTCCCAGGCTGGAAACCGTAGGCGGCAGCGTCACATTCGTCAGATTTGTACATTTCTGGAAAGCATAATCCCCGATGGATTCCACGCCCCCCAGCAGCGAAATCTCCGACAGGTTTTCACAGCCCGCAAAAGTTCCCGTCACCACGCCTCCATCCACCGTGCTGTTGATAGCCTTCAGGCTGTACGCAGTAACGGTCTTTGGCTCCTTTGCGGTTCCGCTATCAGCATCCTCTTTCTTCTTAAACAGGCCGTCTTTGACCGACACCACTCCCTCCGGGATCACGATATTCATCGCCGCGTCAACGATCTGGCGCTCATAATCCGTCATGGAGCTTTCCTGTCCGCCCGTATACTTGCCTACCGCCTCTCTTGCCGCCTGCTCCTGCTCCTGTGTGATATAGGAATATTTCGAACTTGTATACTTGGTTCCGGTACTCAGATCCGTAAGAGAAGGGAAATCCACCAACTCGCTCATCTGGGTGTCAGGATTGTACTGGATCTCCATATTCTGAGGCCATCCGGTATAATATGTGATATAGGACGCTATCTGGGAATCCGCATTGTACTTTCCGTTTTCGCTCATGGCGTACTGAAAAGGGCCGGACTCAAAGGAGATCTGGCCGGTAAACTTCAGCTTGGCCGATGGCTCCGTGGGCAGCGATGGCACAGGCCCTGCGCCACCCGAATAATAGATGCATCCGCTTTCATGCGATGTGCTGTCCTGGGTTTTAAACGCATTTGCGCCGATGGCCACATCGGGAGACATAAAGATAACATCCTCCAGGTTATGGCAGCCCCGGAAGGCATTCGGGTCAATGGTCCTGACATTAGAAGGGATAACCACCTTTTTTATAAAACAATGGTTCCTAAAAGTCTCTTCTCCGATCCGGTCAATGGCATATGGGCCAATCCGCCCGGGAATGGTAACGGAATCCACCTGGTTCCCCGCCTTATAGGAAGTCAGCTGGTTGGAAGAGTTCACCTCATAGATGGCCCTCCCGGCCTCCCCGGCGTTCTCCTTTTCCTGTACGGTCAGTTCATACCGATCATACGGTATCACTTCACCGCCTAAATAGTCGATATACCGGAAAGCAAAGCAGTTTTCCTTTGTCATGTCATGCAGCTTTGAAATGTCTATGCCCTCAAAATAGAAAGCCCCGTTTACCGGTTCCCCGTTCAGCATATCCTTGAACTGCTTATAAGTATAGACTCCCGGCTCCTCCACAAAGTTGATGGTGGAGTTCCTGGTAGAGATATACCGTAGGGAACGGCACCCCTCAAAGGAAGAAAGATACACATCCCCCGTCACCTTATCCGGGAAGGTAAGGGACTGCAGGGCTTCACAGTTTTTAAACAGGTCGCGCCCCAATACCGTCAAGTTGTTAAAATTGCCCGCGCTGCACAGATCCAGCTCTCTCAGCGAGGTACATCCCTCAAAGGCCGAATCGCCGATCTGCGAAACCTGGATGGGCAGGGTAAAGGACTGCAGGCTCTGGCAGTTATAAAAAGCCTTTGCGCCGATCTGGTTCAAATTGCTTCCGATGTTCAGATTGATAGACGTCATGTTGGTACAGTCAGAGAACGCACCGTTTCCGATAGTATTGACGCCGTTTCCCAGCGTGATACTGTCAAGATACCCGCAGCGGTAAAAGGCATAGTCGCCGATTCCCAAAAGGGAATCGTGAACAATCAGGGTATGAATGTTACCCACCTGGGCAAAAACCCCTTTTTCCGGATTTGCCGCCGTCACCTCACCGCCGTATCTCCAGGTTCCATTTCCGTTCTCCTCAAGATACTGGTTGCTGATGTAAGCCACCGTTGCCCCCTGGACCCGTGCATAGGCTTCCGTGACCTTAGTACAACCGTTCTCTTCCGTGATGACGGGCTGGCCGTTTCCCGTAACCCCGCCCGCTTCCGTGCCTCCCGTGGGATGCGTCGGATCGTAATACAGCTCATCCCAAGCGAAATTCTCCCACTGACCACGGGTCTCATAATAGCAGGGATTGTACTGCTTAAACTCGTAATGCCCCTTTGGAGTTCCATCCTCATTAAACTGCGGTTCGCCGCCATCCATATCCTGCACAAACTGCTCTTCCCGCCAGTACAAAAAGTTGCCGTTTTTTCCCACGGCCACATAACCTGCTTCCGTGCCCAGCGCATCCGTAAACCGCGCATAGGCATCCACGGCAGCGGGAATTTCCAATGTATTATTATCCAGCGTCAGGCCGTTGTATCCAAGGATCACCGCCACCTTGCTCTCGCCGCCGTTGTCCACATAGGCAAAGCGGTATGTCCTGTCGCCGGTGGTATAAATTTTGGTGGAAGCGTTGATCTGCGGGATCCTCAAACTGCTGTCCGTTGTCACAGGATCTCCGGCCCTTTTCACCGCCTCCGCCTGGAGCCCCTCCGTGGGGATCGCCGCCACAGCGATGGCAGACGCCAGAAAGAGCGCTCCCAGCGTCTTTCTCACAGATCTTTTCAGCCGTCTTCTTCCCTTTTTCCTGACTTCCTTTTTTGCTTGACTGTTTGCCATTTTCTTACTCCTTTGCGACTTTCTTCGCCACTACCACAAACCGCCCGTTGGCCTCCTCATAATCGCAGGTGGACAGCGTCAGCAGCTGATCGCCGTATTCCGCCGTGACCCCCGTGTCATATAGAGACATGGCCGCCATCTCCTGCAGGTTTGATTCAAATTCCTGCTCACTGTTGGCGTCTATAAATTGATAATACTTAAATACGATCTCCTCCTGGCTGTACACCTTCGAGCGGAAGACATACATTACCTGCCAGGTGCCCTCTTCATATATAGTATCAAATTCTATGTACGGATGCTCCTCCCAGAAGGATTTCTTCTCGTAATCATCCAGATCCCCGAACATCATGCCGCTGCGCATGTGATGCCCGTACAGGATGAAATTCATGCTGGGCTTGGCGATATCGCAGTCCTTATCCATAAAAATAGAACCGTTCTTATCATACTCCTGATTCATATTGTGGTTCAGATAGTATTCGTTGTCATCCGTCTGCATGACGGGGTAATCTATATTTGTATCGTCAATACTCAGCCATCCGATTAGCTTTTTGTTGACATTCACCAAATTTTTATATTTGTCCAGGATCTCCCTGGGAGCCTGTTCCTCATCCAGCGTGTACTGTGCCGTGGGGGCCGGTGCCGCCCCTGCATATGCCTGCGGGTCGTCGCGCATATTCCCCAGCGCCTCGTAGGTGTCCGCAGTCCTCTTGTTGAAATAGGAATACACCCCAACGTACCCAAGGCACACCAACGCCACAAGGCTGCACACCAGGATGATGATCTTCCTGCGCTTTTCCTGCCGCTTCAGCTCTTCCCGCGCATAGGAATCCAGCTTTCTGCTGCTCCTCCCGGAGAGCTCCCTTATGTACGAGTCCACCTCTTCGGCGAAATCCTGTCCCAGGGGAGTAAAAAATTTATATTTTCCGCTTCTGAGGTCGCCCTTCAGTTTTTCCAGCTGCTTCCTGTCCGTCAGATCCGTTTCCTTCCGAAGCCGGTCCATGATCTGCTTGTCGTGTAAAGCCCGGGCATAATCACTCTTGGTGCGGAAATGCCTTCCCTCCACCTTATAGTCCGTCTGCGCCATATCCCGTCCTTTTTCCGCCGCCTTCCTCCCTCTATGCGGCCAAGCCTGCTCTCATTTGTCCATAGTCATACTACCACAAACCTCCCCATTCTTCAAGAGCTTTCGAATATGGAATTTTATACATACCAGTTCAGCCGGTTGATGTATTCAGAGGAAAATCGTGCTCGCACGAATTTTACTCTGGATACATCAACCGAGGGAGCGCCGTTTTATGAGCAAAGGCAGGCGCACAGCGCCGGAGAGCGCGTAAACCCGGCTTTGCGAATGACGCGGCTGAACGGTTACATTATCTTTGAGAACCAGACATGAAACATTGACAGGCCGGGCCGCATACAATAAACCATAAATAAACTATGGAGGCTTTTAAAATGAGTGATTTAACTGCTACCAACTGCGGCTGCAACGACTCCTGTAACGGCGTTAGCACAGCGAACAACAACGGAGGGTTCAGCTGGATCTGGATCCTTCTGATCCTGTTCTTCCTGAACGGCAACAACGGGCGCTGCGGCAACGGCTGCGGCTGCGGAATGAGCCTGTTCAACAACGGCGGAAGCTGCTGCGAATGGCTTATCTGCATCCTGCTGCTCTCCAGCGTCTGCGGCGGCAACAACAACTGTGGCTGTAACAACGGTTACGGATACAACAACGGCTGCGGCTGCAACAACTGATCCGGAAAGGAAATCGCGCATCCTGCGGCACAGGCCCCTTTGGGCCTGTGCCCGGGCCGTGTGCGGGCTCCCGCGCCTATGGCCGCACACAGCCTGAATCCTTATTCCCAAAAGACCGCACATAACCACAGATCCCAAAACATACTATAAAGTAGCCGGGCCGTCAGCGCCCGACAGGAAAGGTTTGATTCTGCCATGGAGGAAAAAGGAAAGGAAACGATCGCAGCATTTGACAGGCTGTTGACTACCAACCGCATCCAGATGATGAAAGTGCTCCTTTCCCACCTTGCCCCGGAACAGCAGAACGGGCTTGCCGTCTATATCAAGCTTTCCGAACTTCAATATACCATAGAGCTTGCCAGGCGGTCTCCGCGCCGTCCTCTCTTTGGCGGCCATTCCGCGATCTTATCCCTGAACTCCCTGCTGGACGGCAGCCTGTTTGGAAAGGACCGGGAGGGTGTGCTGGAACTGTTGGACGAACTTCTCCCCTTTAGCGGCCCGAAAGAGCGGGCACAGATCCAGAACATCAGGAATCTGCTTGCCAGCTTCAGCCGTCTGCGGGAAATGATGGCAATGATGGACATGATAAAAGAACTTTTCCCCGACGGAATGCCTGCGGACGGAAGCCCCGGGGATCTTTTCTCCGGCATGGCCAGTATGGCCGGCATGGCGGGCGCCGACGGGAAGACGGACGCGGGCGATGCCGCCTCCGGCCTGGGCGGAATAGACCCCACGGCGCTGTTTCAGATGATGCAGATGCTTCAGACACCTCCCGCCCCCGATGTTTCCGATAGCGCGGACAACGTGCCGCCCAAGGATCCGCCGCAGACGTAAAACCGGCGCAGACAGTTATTTCCCACGTTGAGAAAGGAGGATCCCCATGGAAAAAAAGGAAAGACCGGCATGGATGTCCGATCCGCTGGTAAAAGATATCCCTGAAAAAAAACTGGATTTTCTCGGCGAGATGTTCGAGGAAAGCCAGGGCAAGAACCAGCGGGAGCTGATGGCCTCGCTGCTCCCCATGATGACCCGGGCCAGGCAGGAAAATCTCAGCTTCTCCCCCCGGGAGATGACGGCGGCTATCGCCGCGATCCGAAAGTACAGCAGCGAGGAAGAGCTGAAACAGATCGACAATATCCTGGAAAAGACCAAGAAGTCCTGACCAAAGGGCCATCTCCGGGCAGATTTCGGGCCAGAGAAAGCACATCCCTTCTCTGGCCCTGAAGATCCCCTACTCACTTGACCACAATATTCACCAGCCTGCCCGGCACATAGATTTCCCTGACGATGTTGCCTGACAGCTTATCCCCCAAAGCCTCTTTGGCCGCCGCGATCACCTTATCCTTCTCTTCCTCTTTCGCGACAGACACGGTAGCGCGCATCTTCCCGTTTATCTGGACACCGATCTCCACGGTGCTCTCCACGGTCTTTTCCTCCTCATATTCAGGCCATTTTGCCTGATAAAGCCTGCCCTCAAACCCCGCGCTCTGCCACAGCTCCTCCGTGATATGAGGCGCCACAGGGTTCAAAAGCGTCAGGAGCGTCCTGTATTCCCCCCTGGTCACCGCGTTCCTCTTATAGAAATCGTTGATCAGGGACATCATCGCCGCAATAGCCGTATTGTATTTCAGGCTTTCAAAATCTCCCGACACCTTCTTGATCGTCTGATGGACCCTGGTCTCCAGGTCCGGACGGTATCCCTCCTCCTGCGTCAGGATATCCTGCAGCTTCCAGACCCTTTCCAGGAAACGGCGGCATCCCTTCACGCCGTCCTCGCTCCAGGCCGCGCTCAGGTCGAAAGCCCCGATAAACATCTCATAAGTCCGCAGCGTATCCGCCCCGTACTCCTGCACGATATCGTCGGGATTCACCACATTCCCCCTGGACTTTGACATTTTTTCGCCGTTTGCCCCTAAGATCATGCCGTGGCTGGTGCGCTTCTGATAAGGCTCCGGGCAGGGCACCACTCCCTGGTCGTAGAGGAACCTGTGCCAGAACCGGGAATACAGAAGATGCAGGGTCGTGTGCTCCATCCCTCCGTTATACCAGTCCACAGGCATCCAGTATTCCAGCGCTTCCTTGCTGGCCAGCGCTTCCTTGTTGTGAGGATCCGTATACCGCAGGAAATACCAGGAAGACCCCGCCCACTGAGGCATGGTGTCCGTCTCCCTCTTTGCCGGCCCTCCGCAGCAGGGGCAGGTGGTGTTCACCCACTCCGTCATGGCCGCCAGCGGGGATTCCCCGTTGTCGGTGGGCTCAT